>CAMCYG010000122.1 GCA_945883775.1 Victivallis vadensis | reverse complement strand
TGCCGCCAGCGGCGGCAAGGCGTGTAATTCAGTTTTGGCTGTCAGATGGCGGAGTAGGAATTGACTCTATAGGCTTTGAGCTGATTGAGAAGATGCGCTTCCTGGCGCAAAATGCCGTAAAGAAAGTCCAGGTAACCGATCGGGTGTTTGCGATGAGAAGAAGTGGTCGAATTGTTTTAGAAAAAGAAGCGGTAACGTCAGTAAAGAAAGTATTCAAGACGATCAAGATTCCCGGTGAGACGATAATCCCTGAAATGGCGATCAAGGTGGTTGCCAGGTTGGCGCGAGGGGTTGTGAGGGAGCGCAAGGGCAGGATAATGGATCTTCCCGCAAATGCATCTATGGCGTGGCAGAAAGGCGATAAGTTGGTTGTGAGGTCCTGGCGGCTCGGTGACAGGATCAGTCCATTCGGGATGGCTGGTTCTAAGAAACTGCAGGACATCTTCATTGATGCCAAAGTGCCCAGGGATGATCGCGCGCTTATTCCTGTGTTTGTCATCGGCAAAGAAATCGTCTGGATCCCTGGCTATCGTATCAGCTCATCCAGAGCCGTTAGTTCCGATGCTGCAAAGTGCCTGCATTTAAGCGCCTGTGCATTAAACCTTACACCTGATACTTTAAACTGCTTGTGATTCTCCTTCGCCCGCCCATGCATGCTCTTGACAACGTCTTCGATTATCTGCAATCATTCAAATCTACAGGAGTGAATCATGCAACTTAATGAAGAGCAAAAGAAAGCCGTGCAGAAATGGGCGGCAGAAGGCTTATCTCTTTCTGACATACAGAAGAAGCTGACTAGTGAGTATAGCCTTAGTATGACTTATATGGATGTCCGGTTCCTGGTTCTTGAGCTGGGCGCTGAGATACAGGACAAGAAAAAGGCAGACAAGGTGGATCTCAGCAAAGCCTCACAGCAGGGTGGTGGCGGTGCGCAGGCGCCGGTGCCGGGGCAGGATGACGATATGCCCGGTGATGATGTGCCTGATGCGGCAGAGCCGGCCGGGCCGGCTGGAAGTGTCCGCGTGGAACTTGACCGTATTATTAAGCCGGGTTTTGTCATGAGTGGCTCCGTGGTGTTCAGCGACGGCACTCAAGCGGCGTGGATGATAGATCAGATGGGGCGGCTGATGCTGGATCCCAAGACGAAGGGCTATAAGCCATCCCCGCAGGATCTTGCAGAATTCCAGAATAATTTACGCAGAATATTTGAGAGCAGGGGGCTCTAACAGGCATGGCAGATATTCGCCTAATAGCAACTGATCTTGATGGGACCCTCATCGGGAGCGCAAACGAATTTCACCTGTACGAGTCCTTTCGTGACACCATAAACGAATTGCGCGTGGAAAATAAAGCCATATGGGTGGTCTGCACGGGCAGGTCTCTGCATGGTTTTTTTGATGTTTTCACTGCAATGCGGATCCTAGGTGCTGTTCCAGACATGGTTGTAGCCCGCCACGCGTATATATATAGCAAGACTATCTTCGGGTATATGCCTCATGTGTTATGGAATATGAGGATAATGTTGATTCAGCGCACCAGCGCAAGAAAGGCGCAAAAGGCTGTCAAATACTGGCATGATATGCTTGCTAGTGGTTCCTTCGGTAGGGCAAGTATTCAGAAAGGTCCGGAGCGTTTGCTTATTAGGCTCGATTCCGAAGATGCTACAAAAGCTCTGTTTGATGTTATCAACAAGGAGCTCAGTCGGTATTTGTCTCTGCGTGTATTCAAGTTCAAGAACGAGATAGATATCCGTTCCGTTCCGTTCACAAAAGGCCTCGCGCTGTCTGAGATTCAGAAGCACTTGGCCATCCTGCCCGGAAACACATTGTCCGTTGGTGATGGGCATAATGATGTCAGTATGTTCTTTCCGTCTGTATCAGCGCTGATCGGATGTCCTTCCAATAGCGCGCCGGAAGTCATGCTGGATGTTCATGAAAAAGGGGGGCATGTTTCGAGGTATTCCTCGCTTGAAGGAGTGCTGGATATCATTCAGGCGCACCGCAGGAAATTGGTTGATAGCTCCCTGCCTGCTGACTGGAAGAGTCCGGAATATAAAACCAGCCCCAAGATGAAGGGCTCAAAGAGTAAAGGCAGTAAATCTCTCGCGCGTTTCATGCTCTGGTCAATGGGGGGCTATGTAGTGTTGAGTGTGTTTGCGACATTCCGCCTGCTTCCATTGTCCGGCCTTATCCTGCTGCCGTTAAAGGTGATTATGAAAGTTATTGCCAAGGTCATGGAATATTGCTCGTGATCTTTTTGTCACCTCCCTGCCAATAGCTCTGCTTTTATCTTCGATTTCTTATCGGCTAGGGTGCATGTCGTAGGTTGGTGCTGTACTGGGATTGGCTCCGCTGAGGTGGCACGAAAGCGAACAGAGCTGGGTCTCAAAATGATCATCGGCCTGCCGATACGGCACCAGATGTTCCTGCCTTTTGTGGTCAGTCCCATTCCCTTCCGGCTGGAGGAGTGGCAACGACTAAATGCGACCGGAGGGATCAAGCCTCACAGCTCACGTCACAAGCAGCATGCTATCCAGGTTGCCTTAGAATGGCAGGAGATGCTCAAGACCGACGCAACACTTACCTTGGCTCAAATAGCCAGAAATATAGGCATTTCGAGGGCAAGAGTGACTCAGATAATGAGTTTGCTCCAACTCCCAAGCGGCATTCTGGACTTTTATAAAACAAAGAATCTGTCTGCTCGCCTGTTCAAAATATCGACGCGTAAATTGAGAGATATTCTGACTATAAAATCGACCGAAGGAAAGATGGATGCATTCCACAGGCTCAAGAACAAGGAACGTGCCCAGAGTCCAAATTGCGCAAGACTCAGGCGTTTGACAGCGATGAATCAGCCGCTTTAGAACCGAAATCATCTGCAATTAGAGACCCACAGAGACCCAAATAGAACTGCAGAGCTCCAGTGTCGAGTCGATTCTTCATGTGAGAATGTCTTTTCCTGTAATAAAGCTTCAAAAACATAATGAGGCTGGTATATATTCAAACTGTAGAAAGTATCAGGAGAACGAAGGATGCATTTGCCAATTAATGTTGAAGCGATAATACATGGCAGAGTTGTCGAATCCGAAAGGGTCGAATACAAGAAGGGATGGAATCCCGAATCTGTCATGCGTTCGCTATGCGCATTTGCCAACGATTTTCACAATCTCGGCGGCGGTTACATTTTCATCGGCGTGGAAGCCATAGACGGACATCCTGTTCTGCCGCCAGCTGGATTACCTGCAAACGCATTGGACAAGATTCAAAAAGAGATAATAGCCATTGGTCACAAAGTTCAGCCGGACTATCATCCTGTGGTTGCCCCATATTTGATTCAAGACCGCCATATTATTGTCATCTGGGCCTATGGCGGGCAGACAAGGCCATATAAAGCACCTGTATCCATGTCCAAGGATTGCCGTGAATATGCCTGGTATATACGCAAATCCTCCGCCACGGTCCAAGCCAGACACAATGACGAGCGCGAGCTGATGAGCCTGGCGGCCACGGTTCCTCTCGATGACCGCATACGACAGGATGCTTCTGTCGACGACATAGATCTTTCTCTTATTCGAGAGTTTCTTCGTAAAACAGGGAGTGAGCTTTACAAAGAATCAGGCAGGATTGACTTCGCGCTGCTTTGCAGGCAAATGCATCTTGTTTCAGGTCCGGATGAATTCATTCGCCCGTTAAATGTCGCATTGCTGTTTTTCAACGAGAAATCCCAGAAGTATTTCCCTTACACGCAGATTGATGTTGTCCAATTCCCAGATGGGCGCGGTGGCGACAGGTTCACGGAAAAGATATTCAAGGGGCCGGTGGATAGAATGCTAAAAGACGCGCTGAGCTATATTGACAGCATTCTTATAGAGGAGATAGTCATCAAACATCCAGGGCGGGCAGAAGCCGAGCGATTGTTCAATTATCCATTCGAGGCTATTGAAGAAGCTGTGGTAAACGCCGTTCATCATCGAGGATATGACATCAGAGAGCCAGTTGAGGTTCAAATATTGCCGAAAGAAGTCATAGTCACCAGCCAACCAGGTCCAGACCGGTCTATTAGCATTCCTGACCTCAAGAAGGATCATTTCGTGTCGCGGCGTTACAGGAATCGACGAATAGGCGAATTTCTCAAAGAATTAGATTTGGTAGAAGGCCGCGGCACAGGCATACCCAAGATTATTCGTGCCGCAAAGCGCAACAAGTCACCCCGCCCGATATTTGAGACGGATGAAGATCGTACATATTTTGCCGTCAGGATACCCATCCATCCGAAAGCGGCAAAAACAGTGAAAGCTCATTTGGTCCCTGATGTCACGGCACCAGATACCGCACAAGTCACCGCACAAGTCACCGCACAAGTCGCATCGTTTTGCAGCGACCCAAAGTCGGCTAGAGCCATTATGACTGAACTGGGGCTTAAGCACTGGAAAACCTTTCAGAGCAATTATCTCACACCATTAATGAATATCGGCATTCTGGAGCGTACCATCCCAGACAAGCCTAAAAGTCGTCTCCAGCAATACAGGCTTACTCCGAAAGGGCAGGCACTGCTGACGTCCAAGCAAGAATAACGCACACGGTGATTGATATATGCCCGGCATGTATAAAGATCCTACAGAAAAGCTGGAGTTAGCGCGCCGGCGTCTGGCGATTCTGGACCAAGAACGCGCTGTCCTGCTAAACATCATAAGCACACTGGATAAGAAGACTGTTCACGAATCTACGCCGGAACTTGTCCAGGAAAAATCAACCACACAGCATTTCCAGTATACTGACAACAAGGCTTTGTCTCAGCACGAGAAGATCGCACTATTCCGGTCACTTTTTCGTGGTCGCGAAGATGTTTATGCTGTTCGTTTCGAGAGCGCACGCACGGGCAAGAGCGGTTATCAGCCGGCCTGTAAGAACGAATGGATAAGAGGCTTGTGTCGCAAGCCCAAGATAAAATGCCATGAGTGCGACAACAGGAAACTTCTTCCGATAACTGACGAGGTTATTAAAAGTCACATTATTGGCCATGACCACGACCGTCCCAACAAACCTTTTATCATTGGGGTTTATCCTCTTCTGCCTAACGACACATGTTGGTTTCTTGCAGTAGACTTTGATAAGAAAACGTGGACTGAAGATGTTCTGGCATTTGTTGAGACATGCCGCTCCAATGACATACAGCCAGCTATTGAACGATCCCGCTCCGGCAATGGAGCGCATGTCTGGATCTTCTTTGCTGATGCCGTGGAAGCGGGGATGGCTCGCAGATTGGGTGCCACGCTTATAACAGAGACAATGGAACGCCGACCAGAAATAGGTCTTGATTCATATGACCGCCTTTTCCCCAATCAAGATATTATGCCCAAGGGTGGCTTCGGAAACCTTATTGCTTTACCATTCCAGCGCAACTCCTTGGCAGGTGGTAACACTGTATTTCTTGACGAAGATTTTGCTCCATATAAGGATCAATGGGCTTTTTTAGCGGACACAAAGAGACTTAATCGATCAAAAGTTGAGAACATCGTATCTGTTGCCGCCAGACAGGGTCGGATTATGGGTGTGCGGATGGTTGCAACGGATGATGCCGAGGATGATCCGTGGACTATGCCGCCTTCGCGGCGTAAGAAAGATCCACCTATTTCCGAACCCCTCCCCGAGAAAGTATCCGTAGTCCTGGCAAATCAGATATATGTTCAGAGGAAAGACTTACCACCGCAGTTGGTGAATAGACTGATCCGGCTTGCGGCATTCCAAAACCCGGAATTCTACAAGAATCAGGCCATGCGCCTTAATGTCTACAATACTCCTCGTATCATCTCATGCGCAGAAGCTTTGCCTAAATACATCGGCATTCCGGTTGGATGTCTGGATGACCTGCAGAAACTGTTCTCTGATCTTGATGTGGAATTTGTTGTAAATGATGAAAGGAAGACCGGTGTTCCCATAGCAGTGGAATTTCATGGAACATTAAGGCCTGAACAGGAAACAGCTGTTAAGGAACTGCTTCGGCATGACAATGGAGTGTTAGCAGCTGGGACTGCATTCGGGAAGACTGTTGTTGCCATACATCTGCTGGCTAAACGCGGCGTCAACACCCTTATTCTCGTTCACCGCAAACAGCTTATGGATCAATGGGCCACGAGAATAGCAACATTCCTTGATTTACCTGCGTCAGATATTGGCCGCATTGGCGGAGGCAAATCCAAGCCTACTGGGAAAATAGATATCGGCATGATTCAGAGCTTATGCCGGAAGGGTGTTGTTAATGATCTGGTTTCCGATTATGGCAATATAATCATTGATGAATGCCACCATATTTCCGCTCCAAGCTTCGAACAGGTCATTCGCAGGTCATCGGCGAAATACATTACAGGTCTTTCCGCTACAGCAACCCGTCGAGATGGCCATCATCCTGTAATATTCATGCAATGCGGTCCCATCAGATTCCGGACTGATTCCCGTCAAGAAACCAAGCAGCGCAGATTTGACCACAAAGTTATAATGAGAGAGACAGAGTTCACCTTTCCATCGGAAGCAGGCGATAAAACTCCAATACATGATTTATATTCGGCCATTGTTGCCGATCAGAGGCGGAATGCCATGATTGTCAAAGATATCTGCGCTGCGACAAAAGCAGGGCGTTCACCTGTTGTCCTCACAGAACGACGCCAGCACATTCAGGTTCTTGCTGATTTATTGCGGGATAAAGTTGCAAATCTTATCGTTCTGACCGGCGACATGGGAAGCAAGCAAAGAAAGGCGACTCTGGCGCGCTTAACATCCGTATCGGATACGGCTGAACGGGTGATTTTGGCCACAGGTAAATATCTGGGAGAAGGATTTGATGACTCGCGCCTCGACACGCTGTTTCTTGTAATGCCGATTTCATGGAAAGGAACCCTGGCACAGTATGCAGGCCGTCTGCATCGCCAGCACGACATGAAGAAAGAGGTTGTTATTTATGATTATGTCGACGTCAAAGTTCCAATGTTAAATCGAATGTTCCTGAAGCGAATCAACGGCTATGATGCCATCGGATACAGAGTAATGCCCATTAATCAAAATGAATTAATCTTATAACCTGGAAAACAGCAGATGTTCTGATTTAGTTCGAGCCCGCTCTGCACCCTCAAGTGTGTAATACGAACTTTTCTTGTGATGGTTAACATGACGCTTTACGCAAGTAAGCTATTTGCAGGGCTTTCTGAAAGTGCGGAAATCAGTTCGTATTTGGGAGGGATTGGCTCCGGCGACAGGGCTCGAACCTGTAACTTAGTGATTAACAGTCACTCACTCTACCATTGAGTTACGCCGGAACTATCGAATCGACCACATTTCGGACGGTCAAAATGTCACGTATTTGCTTTCTAAGCAAGCGTTTTCCTTC
>CAMCYG010000121.1 GCA_945883775.1 Victivallis vadensis | reverse complement strand
TCATGCCGGGCGACATGACAGGCGGCGCCGTCTGGTATGACGCCATGGTGCACAATGCCGAACGGCTGGTACTGAGTTTCATATCCACAGCCTGCAGCCGGTACAGCATGGACGCCGCCAATTACTGCAAAGCAACCGGCTTCACGGTCAGCAACGGCCGCGTTACAGAAATCAGAGCTACTGATATGAACACCGGTTTGGCCGTTTGCATAAAAACCAAAGGCGTGATCAACTGCGCCGGAGCCTGGATAGAAAAACTGCTCGACGGCGCAAACATCAAGCACCCAAATCTGTTTACCCCGTGCAGGGTCATGAATGTTCTGACCAAAAAGAGACTATTCCCGGTCGACAAGGCTATCGGCTCTTTTAAAGGGGGCAGGACTTTCTTCTTTGTGCCGTGGCGCAATTACTGGATGATCGGATCGAATGAAAAGAACTGGGAAGGCGATCCGGACGATATTAAAGTCACTGAACCCGAAATCGAGGAATTCCTGCGCGACATCAATGCCATCTCACCGTCAATAAAACTCAGCCTCGCAGACATCTGCTTTGTCCACAAAGGACTTTTACCATCCAAGAACAGTAAGCCTAACAGACAACGCTCGCCTGGCGACAAATACCGCATATACGAACATGCTGATGCCTTAAACATGCTGACTGTTATCCCGGTGAAATATACTACTGGCAGAGGCGTTGCCGAGAAGACCATAGACCGGCTGACAGAAAAACTCGGCATGGCACATGTAAGAACGGTCTCCTATGACACACTGCTCGACGGCGCGATGCCGGGCTTATTTAGCGATTACCTCAAACGCGAGTCCGATACGATGATGAAAAAATACGGAATCAATTGCAAGATAGCCGAACATTTGATTCGAACATACGGCACCGAATATCCGGCAGTAATCGCAAGATCAAACGGTGACAAGTCACTCCTCGAATGCATACCCGGCTCAGACGAATGCATTAAGGCTGAAATACTCCACGCTGTTGATTCTGAAATGGCAATAACCGCCGAAGATATCCTTATGCGAAGGACAGATATAGCCTCGGGCGAAAAGCCTAAGCCCGACACCGTGGCCTTCGTGGAAAAGATGATTAAAAGGATCTAAAGCGAGCATTCCGCAATAACTCTCTCATTAAACATCACTCATTCACCGGCAAAATAAGATGCGAGAGAGATCTACTTCGCGAAAAGTCTGGTGATACGCTCCAGTGGAGGCCTGTCAGTCGCTATGAATTGCTTACCGGTAATGACCTCGTAGGATTGTATATAGCGCTTTGCCGCCTCTACCCTGACCTCGTCGGTCAATGCGGGCGGCTTGCCGTCGCCTGTAAACCCGCGCTCCGCAAGCCACTCCCTGACATATTCCTTGTCCAGCTTGCGCTGATCCTTCCCGGCCTTAAAGAGCTCTTCATATGTATCAGCAAACCAGTATCTCGACGAGTCAGGCGTGTGCACCTCATCGCTCAACACGAACTGGCCGTTCAATTTGCCGATCTCATACTTCGTATCGACCAGGATAAGCCCCATCGACCTAGCATGCTCCTGCCCCCTCTTGAACAGCTTGAAACAAATGTCAGCTACTTTATCATAATCTGCCGCTGAGATAAGCCCCTCCTTGATTGCCTCATCGCGGGAGACAGGTCGATCATGTTTCTCATGCTTTGTCGTCGGAGTCAGGATAGGCTTGTCAAATTTCTGATCCTTCTTCATCCCCTCCGGCATCACATTACCGCAGTAATTCCTTATGCCCTGCTGATAATAATGCCAGGCTGATGTTTTAGTAACGCCTGTGATATAACCTCTAACGACAAATTCCAAAGGAAGCTGTTCACATTCCTTTACAACCATGACATTAGGATCCGGAACCTCCAACACGTGGTTCTGCACAATGTCTTTTGTCTTATCGAACCAGAAAGCAGCAATCTGGTTCAAGACCTGGCCCTTGAACGGGACCGTCCCGAGAACACAGTCGAACGCCGAAATCCTGTCGGATACAATAATCACCCGCTTATCGCCCTGCTTGTAGCTGTCGCGAACTTTACCCGTCTCGCGCACTCCGATGCCTTTTATGTCCGTCGCATCCAGCACATTCTTCAACTCTTCGCGTATTCTGCTGTCAGTTATCATTTGCGTGCCATCTCCTTTATATCATCGGAAGATAATGATTTCAGCTTCAGAACTTCTTCGTAAAGATTGCGGCCAGGGCAGAGGCTATGTCCTATATCACGGTGTCCGAACACCCGATGCTTTTTAATACTGAAATGCTCGCACATAGAATCGACCATCAATGTCATAGTGCTGACTTGACCGTCCGTAGGCTGGTTGGATTCGAAATTACCAAGGAGCATAACGCCCAGATTGCTGGAGTTCTGACCCAAGACATGCGCACCCTCATACGCCATCGAACGTGTCTGCCAGGCTTTTCCGTCTGGAGCTATTACAAAATGATATCCAATATCGCCGAAATTCCTGTTGCAGTGGTCAGTCAGAATATTATCCAGAGCGAATCTGACCGAATTCTCATCAGCAAAACTTTTCTGAGACTCGCCGGTATGATGTATTGTGATCCGGTCATACCCTGTAGCGGCAGTCATAATCGAGACTTGAGGCTTGATGCTAGCCCAGTCATCCCTCTTGACGTAAGAGACCGTACCGTCAAGGAAAGTCAAGTCTGACAGATCCGGATTTACCTTCTCTGGCACATCCTGAGCAAGGCCGCGCTTTGCAAAAGCAAAGCCCGACAGCACTGCCATGCCGCCCGCAATAAAAACGCGCCTGTCCATACCAATGTTCATAAACGTATAATATGTAATGATTTCTAATTCCTTTGCAAGGAATTAGTTTGGCACAAGGACTTTCAATGAAGACGGCAGGACCTTTATGCTTAATTCCAGAGGCATTTCGATCAACTCTCCGTCAATCTGTATAGGCGTAGACACCTTGCGCCTGATTTTTAGAGTCTTAAAACTCTTAGTGTATATTTCCTGCATCTCATTGAGAGTCCCGTCATAGAGCTTGTTGATTTTCGGAAGCAGAACGGGCATATCCTTTTTCAGCGCCACAACAAGTTCAAGCAAGCCATTATCATCCTCAGCGTGCGGAGCAATCTTTGCGCCGCCACCAAACTGCGTCAGGTTTGCAATGGTAAAGACCATCGGATCCTCGAAACGCAGTGTTTCTTTTTCATCGATCTCAACCTCCATGGGCTGAACATCATAGACCAGAAACTCGTTGATACCGGCAAAAATGTAAGGAAGTATCCCGCGCACAGGCGATTTCTCAAATGATCGGACAATTGAAGCATCCCACGCCATGCTGCAGGTGATGAAGAAAGGGATATTATTGACATACCCAACATCTATCTTTCTGCTTTTAGCCACCGAAAGAACCTCGACCGCCCTTTGCAGACCAAGCGGAATCTCAAAATGACGCGCAAAACCGTTCCCGCTACCCGAAGGAATCACACCAACAGCGATCTCCGTACCGATAAGCGCCCTGCTAATGGTATTGACCGTGCCATCGCCCCCGGAGACAAGGATCACATCAACCTTGTCTTCGACTGCCTGTCGCGCCTTCTCATAACCATCCCCTGGGTCCTTGCAAAATTGGTACAAAACCTCATTACCAGGCAATTCCCAATGCTGCCCTACAGCCTTCTGCAAGGAACCAAAGGACTTCTGGAGACCGGACTTAGGATTCACCAACACACGTATCTTTTTCATTATTTTTATTATTCACAAATAATCAGAGAAACGACTGTCCAAGCAAGATTGCCGATATGCTCACGTCACCCAGCGGCATTAGAGGATACTACGATTATTGCGACTAGTATACCAATGAGCATACCCATGAACACCTCAAGGCGTGTGTGACCAAGCAGCTCTGCCAGCTTGTGCTCCGACAGCCTGTGCTCCTTAAACAGCTCGCGTATCATCTCGTTCAAGATCCTGGCCTGCATCCCCGCAGCACGCCTCACCGTCGACGCGTCAAACATGACCAGCAGAGCGAACGCAAACGCCATAGTAAAAAGCGACGTCTCAAAACCCTCTTTTAATCCTATGGCTGTAGCCAGGCCGCTGACCATCGCACTGTGCGCGCTGGGCATTCCGCCTGTACTCACGAAGTAGAACAGATCCACCTGTTTTGTATCTATGTAGTTTGTGACCATCTTGATGGTCTGAGCTGTCAGCCACGCCAGAAGCGGCGACCAGAAACAGACATTATAAAACACATCAATAATGTTTGAGTTCATCAGTATGCGTTCTCCCTGGCAAAGAATGTTTTCAGTATTATCTTAAAATCGAAAGCCAACGACCAGTGTTCAAGATAGTAGAGGTCGTATTTTATCCGCTCCTCGATACTTGTATTGCCTCTCAGCCCGTTGACCTGCGCCCAGCCGGTCATCCCCGGCTTTGACACATGCCGCGACATGTATCTGCTGATATCATCTTTAAACTTGTCGACAAAATGCGGACGTTCCGGACGGGGCCCAACTAAGCTCATATCACCTAGAAGTACATTCCACAACTGCGGCAGCTCATCAAGATTCTGCCTGCGCATAAACGCACCGATACTGGTTGTCCGCGGGTCATCTTCTGATGCAAACACAGGCCCCGTCTTGTCCTCGGCATCAATACGCATGGTCCTGAATTTGTAAATATGAAACGATTCCCCGTTCTCACCACAGCGCTCCTGCCTGAAAAACACCGGCCCTTTAGATGTCAGCTTCACCAGCACGGCGACAATCAGGAAGAACGGCGACAAGACCAGCAATCCGCTTGCTGCGCCTGCCACATCCTCCAGCCGCTTCTTTGTTCTGTTCCAGAAATAGTCCAGCGGCCACTTGCTGACCCCAAGCAGTGGAATATCGTCGAGCGCCTGCACATCCAGACTGGAGGTGAGGATACCAAACAGGTCCGGCACCATATTGAACACCGCGAAATGGTTCTCGCAGAGCAGCATTATCTCCACGATTCGCGCATGACTGATCGCTGAGCTTGTCAGAATTACCTGATCGACCCTGCTCCGCTCCATAAGACTCTCCAAATTGCCGATATCGCCCATGACATCCCTGACATCTATTTCCGGCTCCGGGGCAGAAGCATCAATACTTACAAAACCCAGGACCTTTGACCTCAGCATCGGCTCCTTCAAGACGGTCCTGCGGACGTGACAGGCAACACTGCTGGTCCCTATTATCAGCACATTATTGATACTTCTGCTGTGCCGCGACCAATTCCACTCGAATCTAAACAGCAAATACCGCTCCAACAGAACACAAAGCAAGATTGTACCAAACGATATCAGAACCACCATAGTAGAGAAAGGCGGCTCCAGCTTTATCGCAAACCCTATGGCCGCAGTGAACAAAATACCTATGCCGACGCCTTTGATTATGCGCGGTATTTTTGTTGTAAAAGATCCGGTCTGCGGCCGGACATAAAGACCCAGCGCACGAAAAATAAAAGGAAACAGTATCCCCGTAAATATCGCACCCCAGCCATACCGATACCAGAGATCAACTGGAACGCCCTTATCTACTGATATCAGACCGCTGAAAAACCTGACTACGGTGGCCATCATGAATCCGCCATACACGGCAAGTGCGTCAAAAACTATTGCCAGCATGCTGGAAATAACATCCTGTGTGTCTTTCTTTCTCATGGATTTGTGCAGGAAAGAGTAATACACGCCCTTATAAAACGCAACCTCTGATATACTCAATTCTTGTTGGCGAGCGGCAAGGTAATATGTATTGTTCTGCGTTTTCCGAAATGTAGCCCCGCTCTATGAGCGGATAGATTTGTCACACGTTTAACGCAATGAGCGCAACACCGGAAACATTGACAACATGAAACAACAGTTAAAGATAGGAAATGTGACCATAGCGACGCCCGTTCTGCTGGCGCCGATGGCGGGATATACCGACACCGCCTTCAGGAGCATATGCATGCGATACCATGCAGGTGCGACCTTCACCGAGGTAGTCAATGCCACAGGGATAATGATCAACTCAAAGCAGACTCTGCACCTGCTCGAAACTGTACCCGAGGAGCGCCCCATAGCCGCGCATATCTACGGGAACGATCCTGCGATAATGGCAAAGGCCGCGATTGTGATAGAAAAACTCAACCGATTCGACTACATCGACATAAACTGCGGATGCCCTGTCCGCAAGATAGTTTTAAGAGGCTGTGGAGCGGCTCTTATCAAATCGCCGAAATTGATCGAATCGATCGTCAAGGCCGTCAGGGAATCAGTATCGATGCCGGTCACCATAAAAACCAGAATAGGATTCGAGATCGACCAGAACAACGTTGTGGACCTTGTCCAGGCGGCAGAGTCGGGCGGCGCATCGGCAGTCACCATCCACGCCAGATACGCAAAGAGAATACACAACGGACCGGCTGACTGGGCATCGCTGAAGCTGGCAAAAGAGAGCTGCTCCATACCGGTTATAGGCAACGGCGGGGTCGAATGCGCCAACGATGTGGTACGCATGTTCAACGAGACAGGGGTAGACGGAGTGATGATCGGACGCGCGGCCGTAGGAAATCCATGGATATTCGACGAAGCCTACTGCCTGATGCAGGGCAAACCATACACCCAGCACACACCACAGGAGCACAAGCAGATCATCGTCGAACATCTCAGCAGGATGCTGGAATTAAAAATAAAGGAATATAAGGTAAGGCGCCGGAAAAAGAATCCGGTGGAATGCTCGACCGCCTTGAACTTCCGCGCACATCTCTTCCGCTACATCAAGGGCATGCGCGGCTGCGGCGAAATCAGAAGAAAGCTTCAATACATGAACAGCCTCGAGAAACTGCTCGAGTCCGTAAACACTATCCTGCCGGATTGAGATGTGCGGGCAATATACGTCTCCCCCCCCCCCACCACCTGACACCCCGATAATTGCCGAGGCCTCATCAGTGACAGGAAGACGACTGAGATTGTGCCCGAAACCGGGTTTTACGACCACAGCCATTTCTCGCGCGCCTTCCGCCGAATTATGGGAAACAGCCCGTAGGCTTACCGCACAAAACACAGCCATCGCACATCCAGAAACTGATTTTCTATACATAATCCAGCAATCATTCGGACGGCGCCTGTAAAGAAATTCTGACTGGCTTTGGAACGATCGAACTCTTATTCTGACGCACATGAACAAAGCTAAAACGGAAGGAAAATCGCCAATGCTCATCCCAACCATCATCATGGCCATCACTGCCATAGTGCTCTGCCTGCTCGCTTATCAAAAAGGGACTGTCCAATTGAATGCCGGCTTCAAGGCCGCGTTCAGCATGGCGCTCATGACGCTGCCTCTCTTACTGCTTGCATTTCTCGTAGCAGGCATGATCCAGATAATCATACCGAAAGAACTTATAGCAAAGCTTATAGGAGCTGAATCAGGCATCAAGGGAATTCTGCTGGGCTGTCTAGCCGGCGGAATAGCACCTGGCGGACCTTATGTCAGCATGCCGATCGCCGCTGCGCTGGCGAAAACCGGGGCCGGAACCGGCACAATGGTCGGCTTCATAACAGCTTGGTCGCTCTGGGCATTCGCCCGCCTGCCTC
>CAMCYG010000120.1 GCA_945883775.1 Victivallis vadensis | reverse complement strand
TGAGATTGACTGCTGCACTTTTCTCAAGCATGTACCTGATCAATCCGCGCGACTGACTACTTCTCCCGGCATTGTCGACTGTCAAGTTCATGTTGCCCCTCCCGTTTATGCTGTTTAGAACTTAGCTACAAGATCCAGCTGGAGCCTGTCATAGTCCTTGGTCTTGCTATCGTTGCTTATTACCTTCTCACCGGAGAAGAATGTCGCATTGAACTGGTAGTTCTTGGATATCGCGTATTTGGCCTGGTACTTCATACCTTTGCCGTCTGCGCCGCCGCCCCACCTGTCGGAATCCGTGAACGCGCCCACAACGGCGTCTTTCTCAAGCTCGGCCTGGTATATGCCAAACTCGTAGGTTTTCGGATTCGCGCATTTACCGAAAACAAATCCATACTGATGTCCGCTATCAAACTCGTCAGCCTCAGAGTTTGCCACCTGGTGAGCAACAAGACTGATAGGAGCTATTCCCGTGTACCATGTCAGCTCGGCGAAGTACTCAATCGGCTTGTAGTCCATTGTGTACAACTTGTTGGTCGTCGACCCTGACACTTTGTTGGCAGTGCTGTTGCCGTAAGCATTGTTAGCTTTTGCGTAATCGAATACGCCCTGACCGTCCATGTTGTCATACTGATAATATCCGCCGCCTGCCATAAACGACAAATTGTCGCCCATCTTCACTGTGCCCTTGATCTGGCCAGCGTACAGCATGCTCTCCGGAGCAGAACTTCTCTCCATAACATACAAATACCCGGCATTTGCCACCAGCGAAGCAGAATCGTCGCCAATTTTATATCCAGCAGCTATACCTTCAGGATTAAGATCGCCGTCCCAGATAAGATCTGTCGGACCGAAGAAGGGGTTCTTCATTTTACCGAAGGTCGTCTTCAACTGCTCTTCTATAAGAGTCCAGTCCAAATACATGAGCTCAATCTTTACGTCTTTCCTGGTAAACCCATCCGTCTCAGTCTGATTGCTGGATACCGGATCGGCATCGCCTGAAGACAAACCTATGACTGCATTAACGCTATCATTCACCTTGGCTTCAGCAGCCAGTCTGGCGCGCAGACGGTCACGGTTACGCTTGTCTTTGCCCTCTTCGTCGATGGTCTCATGCCTGTAACGAACATCGCCCTTGAACTTGATATCATCTGCCCATGTCTTCTGAACCGGCGCCTGCGCAAAGACACCGCTGTTAGCGATTGCCACTGCCATTATTGCTACTATCACTGCTTTCTTCATCTACTCCTCCTTCGTTTCTTACACTGCACCTTGTTTACTCCGCGGCTCCCTTTCCAGGGATCCTCCGCAGAACCTTTATCTCCTATCGATGCGGTGATTGAATCAAATGCCGATTAAATGCGGATGAGGGTATTATTAGAAATTTATTAGCGAATCTACCCCGTGATGCATAATTATAAGGCCGGACAAGGTTAGGCGCATCTGCGATTAGCTCTGCACGCTAGCACGACGTTTTTCGCGACGGCTCTGCAGAGGCCTGCCCGCAACCCGCCTGCAGCGATATGCAGCATTTCGGACAGGTGCTACGCATGGCGTTGCAGGCGAGCGCCTCGCCCCATTGCTATCAAGCTTAGGATAATTCGGTATTGTTCTTATATGGAATTGCTCTGCCTGAAGTTCGGAATGTAGGGGCGCTGCTTTTACCATATCGCATGATGTGGCGCCGGCGCCCGTTTATTTACAACCGTCATTTCCGATGTGGCTTAGCCTGAGGCTTCGCCCTACCATTTTCCAATCTTTCATAGGTAGGGCGAAGCCTCCTTGGCCTGCGAAGCTCTTGAGCGAAGAAGACTGGCTGAGCCGTCTGCACCTAATCACAGATGCACCCGTCAAGGTTGAAGGCTGGAAATGTTACTCGCAAGCAGAGAAAGATTTATGCCACTACAGGAATAGTGCATTCAAAACGGGCACCGTGCTGGCCGGGGTTTACGAGAACAAGTTTGCCGCCATGGACTTTAGCAATGTCGGATGCGAGGGCAAGGCCCAGACCGGCTTTCCCTCGGTCACTGCCGGGTGCCTGATAAAAGCGTTCGAATATGGCATCGGTCTGATCTGTCGGGATCCCTGGCCCGCTGTCATGAACGTATATCACTGCCTGATTATCACGCTTGAGTGCTCCAAGCTGTATCAACCCTCCTTGGGGCGTATGTCTAGCAGCGTTATCTATAAGATTCCCTATCAGTTCCGAAAGAAGCGGCTCGATGCCTTTGATCATTATGCCAGCTTCGCTTTTCATATCCAACCTGATATTCTTATCTTCGCATAGCACCGCATATATCTGTAATGATGCGGTGATGACGCTAGCACAGTCTACAGACTCGAACTGGTGCCTTAGCACCCCTGCCTCCAGCCGCGACATCTGCAGAAGCTGCTCCACGACAGCTGAAAGCCTGTCCATTTCCAAAAGCATCGTCTCTATGGCTTCACGATATTCTCCAGCGCTTCTGTCCCTGCTTGCGGCAACCTCACCGATACTTTTGACCGCGGTTATCGGCATCCTGAGCTGGTGCGAAGCGTCGCCCGTGAACCTCTGCAGACGCTGTACAGCATTATCGTATCGATCGAAAGCGTTATTGAGCGCCTTCGCGACATCCGAAAGCTCGTCTTCGTGCATACCTGATGTCTCTATCCTTCCTGAGAAGTCACCGGCATTTATCCTGGATGCCGTCTCCGATATTTTCCCTACGGGATACATGACTCTCCGGGTGAACCACCAAGCCAGAATGAGCATCGCAGGTATCAGTAATATGTTTAGAGCCAACGCCTCAAACACTTCTTCCAGTTCATCGAAGAACGGTTCCGCGGGATGTGCCTTCCAGCCCTGGTATTCCACAAACGCGAATATGCACAGCTGAATGATAATGAAGAGCACCATGAGTATTGTCACCGAGACAAAAGTCCGTTTGCGCAGGGAGATCTTCATCTATCACCTTTTAGCATAAATCCGATCCCGCGGACGGTTTGTATGAGCTTTTTCTCGAATGGCCCGTCTATCTTTTCCCTCAAATGTGAAATATGTACGTCAATCACGTTATCCATCGAGGTAGCCCGGCTGTTTACCTTCCAGACCTCCCTCGCGAGTGTGTCGCGTGAGACCGGAAACCCTGCCGACGCTGTCAGCAGGGCGAGCAGGTCGAATTCCCGAAGGGTCAGCTCGATAGCGCTGTCTTGGCGGCGAACGATCCTGTTTATCCTGTCAATCTCAAGGTCGACTATCTTTGTAATCGACTGCTCGGTCGATATGACTGACCGCAGGCGTGCCCTTATCCGGGCCAGCAGTTCGGCGAACATGAAGGGTTTAATAAGATAATCATCTGCACCCTGTTCCAGACCGGCGACCCTCTCTTCCAATGCATCCCTGGCTGTCAGTATTATCACCGGCGTCTTCTTACCACTCTTCCGCAGTGCCTGCAGGAAGTCCATCCCGTTACCGTCTGGCAGGCTGAGGTCTAGTATGATGAGGTCGTGATCTCCCGTGCGAAAGAGTTCAGACGCTTTTCGCAAAGTACCAGCAGACGACGGGTCATAGCCCGCTTCCCGGAGACCGGTCTCGATGCTCTTTGCTACATTCCTGTCGTCTTCGACAACAAGTATCCTTCCAGCAGGGCTGTCCGCCGATTGTTTCATGCTTCCAATTCTTAATAAATCTTAAGTTTGTTACAGTGGCAACTTATACCATTCAGTGCGAATATGGTACTGTAAAAAATGAAAACATATTGGGAACAGTTGATGACAGGCGGAACGACGCTGAGAAAGGCATTCTCGGAACAGAAGGCATGCATGTCTGATGTGTACAGTCGCCTGGCGCCTTTTCTGAGTTGCCCGGAAGGGACGCATGCTGACTACCAGGTGAAGCCTGGTGCAGTGCCATCCTCATTCCTGTCGTGGCGGAAAAACATATTCTCGACACTTTTTCACTCGGTCTACCTCGCACTTGAGATACCCGAGCAGAGGCGCATGCTTTACGGCAGACTGATACACCTTTACCGGATATGGGTTACTTCCGCTGATAACCTGCTCGACAACGAGGACAAGGTGGTCGTTCCTATCGATATGCCTGGGTCTTCAAAGATAATGCGCCAGGTAGTCGCTATTATGGCTGCGGACAGGGTCCTCTCAGAAATCGTGCAGGAAAGCGCTGAATCTGGAATCATCACACAAGAGGCAGGGGCACGGCTGATGTCGGAATCTTTGAGATGCCTGCTGCCCAGCGCTGCGCAGGAGGCTACGGAGGAAGGCGGGATAAGAGAAAGACCCGACCATGAACATGTCCTGAATGTCATTCACAGGCTCAAGACGGGACTGCTCTTCAATGTCGCTTTTACTGGTCCTGACATAGCAGAGCCGCATCTTGACATAAACAAAGTCCGCCTGCTCAAGGAGGCAATGATGGAATTCGGCCTGGGCTGTCAACTGCTAGACGATGTGCGTGACATTGCCCGCGATCTTGCCGAGAATAGACATAACTACGTGCTTTCGTGGCTGGCTCACAATGAGCCTGAGACGCTGACCCGCCTTAAAGAAAAAAATATCGATGTTTCTGAACGTCTTTATCTGCAAGTTCCCCAGGCTGCCGCTCCCGCAGCAAGACGCGGTTTCCGAATGATGAAAGAAGGGCTATGCAAGCTGGGAGCATCCGGGTTCGAGTACGGCAGCAAAGAAGCGGAAGGAATGGCAGAGGTGATGTTCGCCGTGCTGGATCTTGAAGGTCTGGAAGCAATATCGCATTGATAGTGCAAATGCCTGAATGTAGCACCGCTCTATGAGCGGAATCTCTTACAGACCACTTTGGGGTGTCTGAAAGAGAAAAGTCAGCGGATAACAAGCCCATCATAGATGGGTGCTACATTAAGCAGGGAAGAAAATTATTAGCAATTGGGTTTAAATGACGAAAACACGATCAATATGTGCCAGCAAGACCGAAGGGGTGACCCTCGATCATGCCGCAGGGCTGTATGACATACTGTCGCCTATGATGATGCTGGGAGCTGAGAGAAGGCTTCACAGGGAGGTCCTTTCATGTCTTGGACTTCACAACGCCACCTCAGTTCTGGATATAGGTTGCGGAACCGGCACCCTTACAAAGGACATATTCGAGGCAATGTCTGCAGACAGGGCTAGGTGGGTAGTTGGTATAGATGCGGCAGAGGAAATGATCAGAAAGGCCAACCGGAAATATACCGACCGAAAAGGACTGCAGTTCGATGCAGTTCTGGCGGAGGATCTCCCTTACCCGGCTGATACCTTTGACCGCATTGTTTCAACGTTCTTTTTCCACCATCTAAACTATAAGCTGAAAAAATCGGTTATGTCCGAAATGTGGCGGACAATGCGGCCGGGCGGGACGGCAATCATACTTGACGTCGATATTCCTTATTCACTGTGGGGCAGACTATGCGCTTATTCCGGATACTGGCTGTTCGAGCAGAACGAGATAAAGGAGAATATCGACGGAAAGCTCAGAACCGCGCTCATGGAATCGGAGTTTGCAGGAAACTGGGATATTCTTTCAAGACGTTCCGGATATCTGTCGATATTCGAACTCAGAAAGACAATAAAAGGAGAAAGCTAAGATGAAAAAGTCGGAAATTATAATGGCGGCGTGCATACTGGCAATGGCTGGCAATGCGGCGGAAATTGATAAACCTGCGGTATCTGCGGGAGCAGGTCAGGCAATTGCAGTTCAACAGCCGCAGGACGAGATACAGAAAGCTGTCGGAGCCTACTTTGCAGATGTATTTGCGAAGTTTAAGGAAGTGGCCGATAAGAAGCCGACGGTTGACACATACCGCGAGGCAATGAAGCCTATGGCCGATAAAATGGAAGGACTTTATGGCGCAACGTTCATCGACACGAACTTCGTTATAAGACAGGTCTACCATGCCAGTCATTTCCTTGCCAAGGGGTTTGACCTTAAGAAGGTTAAGGAGCTGGATTATTTCTGGGATCAGATGCGGAAGACACCGGAGCCGCAAGTCAGCGAACCGGGCCATGGCAGCCTGATTCAGCCGAGGCTGATTGCGATGCGTTATCCTGTTGTGACGGATGGGAAACTGCAGGCAGTTGTAAGCATAATGGTACGGACTGAAGTGTTCCTGAAGGCGGTCGGTCTTGATAAATGCCAGGCGTACAAGATCACCTGCAGAGGGACTCTGGCAGAAGAGAACGGCGACCTGAAGACAGGCGACGTCAAGTCATTCAACATCAGTCTCCCTTCCAATGACTGGAAGATCGAATATAAGAAGTGAGGTCGTCTATGAATGTTCTTATCGCAGGCGCAGGCGGAATACTTGGCACTAATCTGGTGAAAAGGTATCTGGAGAAAGGGGACAATGTAACGGCCATGGTTCTTAAAGCCGCTGAAATGCGCGGCCTTCAGCATAAGAACCTGAAGATAATAGAAGCTAACGTAACCCGACCTGAAACGATAGCGGGCATATGCACAGGCCAGAATATAGTCATTTCATGCATAGGCATCACGCGCATCAAAGAGGAGGTCACCCATGAGGTTGTCGATTACAAGGGGAACCTCAATCTGATAGATGATGCGGTGAAAAACAAGATTGGAAAATTCGGGTTCATCTCTCCAGCAGGGACCGATGACGGTAAGGACGAAGTTCCCTTGCTCAACGCAAAATACAAACTGGAGGAGGATTTGAAGAAGTCCGGCCTCAAATGGGTCATATTCCGTTCAGGCGGATTTTTCTCGGATCTAGCAGAGACTAAGAAGATGGCGCTGAAGGGTCCGCTGTTTGTCATCGGTGACGGAACTCAGCGTTCCACGCCCATAGCGGTCGAGGACCTAGCGGACCTCATGGTGGCTGATATGGCAAAGGCGGAGAATGAAATGATAAATGTCGGTGGGCCGGAAGATCTCAGCTGGCTGGATATCTGCAGGATAACGTTTGATATCATTGGCAAACCGCCACGGATAATGAAGATACCGATATGGCTGTGCAGGTTCACCCTTGTGCTTCTGAAGCCGTTCACTTTCAAGTATTACGCGATGGGCGCCCTGCTGCTGTTCATGTCGACGCGGGATATTATGACGCCGCGACGCGGGAAGATGAAGCTTTCGGCCTATCTTCGTGCCGGCTGAGAAAGAAGCGTCTTATAGAAGTCCGGTAAATCAGAATAAATATTACCTTCCCGAAGTGTTCCGGTTGGGCTCATATTCTCTCACAGAGGTCACAGAATTAACAACGCCAGAAAAAAGATCGGAGCAGGACAAAAAGCTGTAACTCCAGCTATTTGTCTGTAGACAGTTGACGGTGAACTATAGGCTTTGGAAGCGGCCGAGTTGATCGAAACCATAGGCGGCGGAGAAAGCGGCTCACCCAGCACGTCTCGACGCAGTACACTGACTCCGGCGGCGGCAAAATACGGGAAGAACGCGGCAAGATCTCAAAAACCGTTCGATAACAATTAGGCAAGTAACAGCGAATCTTCGAGCGATGGATGATGTGCGTAACTCCTTGCCGCCTGTCCCGCCGTAGGCATTGCGAAGGCGGATGCGTAGTGAGTGAGTCAGTATAGCTTCAATTATTTGCCGGATGAGTTGCTTGTTGAATGTCTAATGTCGA
>CAMCYG010000119.1 GCA_945883775.1 Victivallis vadensis | reverse complement strand
TCTGCACGATTACTCAAGCCGTCCGAATCGAAATCTCCAGTCGCAAGCTGACTCAGAGTCCCGAAATTAGTCATTTCCCATGAATCAAGCATCCCGTCCACATCTGTGTCGGCAGACCCAAGATTATCGATTATGGAGAGGCCATCACTGCAGGCCAGGAAAATTCTGTTGCTGACAATCGAAACCGATTTTCCTCCCCACAACTGCGACTCGTTAAGCGTATTCAGCAACTGGAGGTTACCCGGTCCAGCTATTTTATAAATCGCTAACCGCTCGTCAGTCGCGGCAACATACAGGAGATTTGAGTCTACTTTAAAATCAAATGCTGCGCAGGAGCCTTCCGTCCCAAGTAATGATGGTGAAGCCGGAGTTGTCACATTAACCATCCTTATGCCAGGCGCGAGATTACCACCTCCTATATATACAACGTTTGATCCAAGGCCTATGCACGCCTCCCCGGAATAAGGGAGGCCAGCCATCCCCAATGAACCAATATCAGTCAAGTTCGTTCCCGCAATACTGACAGAATGCAGATAGCTCGTCTTGAATTGGCCGCTTGGGCCATCAAAAGCGCCAAGAGTCAATGTATAAGCATACCCTCCACCCAGCGTAATATCTGCCGCAGAATCTCCGCCTAACATTGCACATGCCGACTGAAAAGAAGGAGCGACAGGCACGACTGGATCAAACATGCTGACAGCAACCAAACCAGCCTGCCTTGTAACAAAAAGACTGCCTGATCCAATCGCCAAACCCCAAGCACGGAAATTACCCGCATCCTGCACCCCTGTCATCACAGGCGCCGTACGCGTGGTGCAGTCCACTACCGCAAACCCGTCGGCAGTATGCATTCCAATATATACATAGTTATTTGTACACACCGCAGAGACAGGAACCCCTGGCAGGTAGCATGAACCTTGTATGAATGGAGCATCCGGATCTGTACAATCGATCACAAAAAGCTGACCCGTAGTTGTGCCCCAGTCGCCGCTGACGAGACAAGCCGTGTTGGCATCAAGCATCACCATATCCCACACATCAGTGCCTGAGCCGTTAAACTGGATCATGCCTCGATTGAGCAAATTAAGAGACGTCAACCCGCCAGCCGGAGTCAGAGGATCTTTGTCATAACGGATCTCCCACCCGTCTTTCAGTCCATCGGCATCGGTATCGGCCAGAGCCGGGTCCGTATTGCGCTTATACTCCTGAATACTCGTCAGGCCATCCACATCCACATCGTTTGTGCCATCGGACTGAAGGGCTGGGTTCAGGCCATGCGCAATTTCCCATGCGTTAGGAATGCCATCAAGGTCGGAGTCAGCATCAGGACTGGGCTCGTAATACACCGTCAAGTTTACAGTATCTATACGGAACTCGCCGTCAACCACGGTATCATAGTCTTTAATTAGCAATCCGAACCCGGCTGAGTTGAGATCTTCAGCTGTCCAGTTAGTCCCGAACATCATAAAAAACGAAGCGCCAAGTGAAATATTTGTATCCGCAAACGCTGGAAGCATAGATGACATTGAGGGTGAAACATTGTAGTAATCACCATCCCGAATCAGAGCATACCGGAACTGCCTAGCTGACATGTTAGTGCTGGTAGCATGGCCTTCAATATTAAATACCATACCGGTAATCGTAGATCCTAACGGAATATTCAGGCCGAAATTAGTAACCGTCAGCCAAACCTGCTGATTCTGCGCATAGGTGCAATACTGATCATCTGATGCCGCAATAGCAGCATCGTACGTTGGCGTCGTGCTGCCCCAGCCATAACCATAACCATAGCCGTATCCGTACGTCATCGCCCACCAGCCATAGCCGTACCCATAGCCATACGCGCTTGCAGGAAAAACAGGACCGATGGTTGACGCTAAAATGTCTATGAGAAAAACAAGTAACACCAAAACAAGGAAGGCCAAACCTTTTTTTCTGTTTTTGTCAGCAACACTCATAGTAATCAGATAAGGAAAATTGCAAATACTGCGAATACTTTACTATCCCTACCTCTGAAATGCAAACACTTTTCCGCTATCATTAAGCTCGAAAAAAATGATCGCGTTTCAAATCGCTGATGATAAACGCCATATGTAGATTTTATACCTTCCTGGAATTACACATACTGGTTTGTTTGCTTCAATATACCCTTTCAAACCGTCAACTCCGAGCATCCGAATCGCCATGTCATCCAGCAACATATATCCTTCGACTTGCTTGACCGCTGATAAGGAACGTAACGGTATAGATGTCGTATGCCCCGCTGTCCACGACACGCCGTCAGGATGCCCCCCGAAACTTATCGGCAAGTAGTACTTGGCTCCCAGGCTTCTTCCTATGTACAAATCGTGCATTAACGGATATGGAGAAATGGTCACAAGCGACATCCCCCGCGCAGATGCATCAGCCTCGATATATTCAAAGGCTTTCCGCCAATCTGGCTGCGGTGCAGTGAACCCCAACCAGTACTCCCCACCCGGCTTGAACCGAAAATCACATCTGCCGGCGCTGACAATACATATCACCATCGCAAACATAGAACACAGTGCAGCTCGCCGCTTACCTTGCATCCGCATAAGATCAATTATTATTGATGCAGTAACAGCTGTACCAATACACAGCAACATCCAGACCACAGCTTCCAGCGGAAAGGCATATCGCTCTCCGTACGTCCAGATAACCCGACTGATTAGATAGAAGTAACATCCAGCGGAAAGCAACAGCGCCACACCGACATTAAAGTTCATCCTTACAACATAAGCGGCTCCAATTATTGCCATCAGCAAGAACAAAAGACCGGCCCCCTTAAAGAGAAAGGCAAAATACTGCCTGCAGTAATCGGTATTAAAAGGATTCTCAAGCATCGACAAAACGGCCACTGGGCTTGAGTGCCCCATATGAGATTTCCAGAGAAGAAGCGCCAAAAACACACAAACTATAAACACGAAGGACCATAAAACAAATCGGGCGGTTCTCGGCCCCTTGACGTCCGGAATCGACTTGTCAGATGCCAGAGTTTGGCGTGATCTTTTCAGCAGCGGCCATATACGACTCAAGACCACACCAGTAGTATAAATTGCTACAAACATTGCTGCGACATAGCCGCCAGCATGACATCCTACAGATAACATCGCACACACCAGCGAAGTTATGTAAAACAGCCAGGATCTTGTACTGCTATGCGCTACAGCAGACAAGACTGTCAGAAGAAAAAACAGCTGTATGAAAATATAAGCATCAGCCTGCCGGGCCCATGCAATATTCGTCGCAGAAAAAGCACAAAGCATTGCACACAACAAACCAGCTATCCTGGACTTGCCGAGAAGTTTTGCAATCCAGTAGACGGCAACAATGGATAAGATGCCGGCTAACGCCGGCGCTAAACGCCCGGCAATATGAATATCCCGGAACAAGAAGTGTCCTAATGAAATAAGATAGGTCGCTACACTGGAATTCCAATCGACATTACCATTAGGCATCAAAGGCATGCCTGACTGATAAATCCCCTGCGACTGCAAAACAAACACTGCCTCATCGATCCATAAACTCTGCCGAGAGAGCCCTTCAAGCCTCAGCGCACTGCCCCATGCAACAACTAACACTAATGCAACTACTGATAGAATGCTTTTAATATTCATGGTCCGACGATCTACACAATAACCACCAGTGCGCGAGAAGTGTTTTAAAAAAATGCTTAATGCATCCTTATGCTCCGGCTACGCCGGTATTTAGATACTATTGTCATCTCTACGGCAACAGTCCTGGTTGCCGTACTATGTTAATTTTGCACATTATCGGTGCAAAATTAACGCATCCAGATTCTTTATAGCGCTTTCCAATCCCGGATTCAGCTTCAAGGCAAAACGAAAACGATCTTCCGCGTCAGCCAGTTTTCCCATCAAACGATATACAACCCCAATCATATTTTCCAGTTCAGCCGAAGCTGGCATCCGCGCGGCACGGCATTTATCCTCACGAGCCAACAGGCAATCCAGCGCCTTTTGATACATCACTGCCTTGATCCACAAATACGACAGCCTGATGACTTCCTTCTCAGACTGCTGGTCCGGCCAAAGCGTCAACCTGTATCCCAGTGCCGTCGCGGCATTAGAATACTTACCATTCTGCTCGCACGCAATGGATAGATTCGAAAGAGCAGTTGCGTGGCTTGCGCCTATTCCCGCCCCAGCCCATTTTTCATAAACCGACTGCGCCTCATTCCACTTACCCTGCTTCGACAATACATTTCCGAGATTGTTCAACAACACTAGCTCGCGGTACCCGGAGTACGCCTTTGTTAAAAACTCGTCAGCCTTGGCAATGTCGCCATGTTTAACATACGCCGCACCGACAACGGCCTGATAACGATGAGCATAAGAAGGAATGATTTGCGCCGCACGCTTTATGTCCCCTGCTTCAATAGCCCTGGGAACGGCCATATTGAGATAGGCGTCCTGCGCGTAAAAGGCAAAAAGGAGGAGAGAGGCGAAAATCAGGATACAGCGGCCAACAGGCCAGCCTTGATATTTCCCATATGACAGCGGCTCGGCCAGAGACCTCTCCCTACCATTTTCAGATAAGAAGGTAGGGCGAACCGTCCACGGTGAGCCGTTATTGTTTTGAGATAGGCCACCCACCAACAACCCCAGCATTAACCCCGCCAGCGGGCCAGCCATGCTAGTCTGCCACGGGAATGACACTAGGCTTGATGCCGCCATGTATATGATTACGAAGAAACCTGCAATCATATACTCAGGATGCAACAAACGCATCCGCCACAACGCACGCATTACTGCAAAAAGAAGAAAACCCAAAAGAGCCATCCCTATCAGCCCGAATTCGCAAGCGAATTGGAGGTAATCATTATGAGCCTCGCGCGCAAAGACAGTAGCACGAAGCATTGCATGAGTCTTCTCGGACGGATACACCACACCTAAACGGTCTATGTATTGAAACGCGTATTCCCCTGCCCCGTGTCCGATCAACGGTTTCTCCCGGAACATGTTGATCGCGACCTGTCCCAACACCAACCGGGACTGAACAGCTGTCGAATTCCTGTAATCCTGAAACACCTCACGGAAGCGGGTTGTTGCGGATGGAAATGAGATGGAAAGCAGAACAAGAATGGCGATTATGCATGCCGAAACTCCAATAATCTTAAATGTAGCACCGGTGTCCACACCGGTATCTTTCGTTCCATTACCCGGTGAGACACCGGGACTACATTTAAGACAGTCGTGCTGCGTTTGCCGACGGCTCCTGCCGACTGTCCAGTAAACAAACATCAAATGCGAAACAAAGACGGCCGCTAACAGCGCAATAATCCCACCTCTGTTTTCTGCCATCCATACCACTCCAGCTATGGCTATAAACAAACCTGATCGAATAGTGACCGAACGAACACCGATAAAGAGGAAAGCCGCGCATATTGCAACAAAATCAACACCCTGGTTCTGATAGCCTATCGTCCCCACCATTTTCCATGCGTCACGACCGAAGCTAGCGGTCGTTGCTGAAAAGAAAAGATCATATCCGAAATATTGAGCAGACAGGATGACAGCCTGCATTAAACCAGCAATAACTATGAGACGCGCAAACCAACTCCTGCCATTTTGCGACCGTACCATCAATCCGGCAATAAAAAGCAAAAGAGGAAGAAGCCAGCTCATGAGTACTTCTAATTCAACAAAAGGATGAGCACGGAACAAAGTACGAATAATCAGCCAGACGACGAGAAGAACTGCAGGAAGCAGGCATAGAGATCCATAATTTCCCGAGTATAACCCCGTCGTCTCACCGGAAGATTGAAGAGAAGAAGCTGGTGTAGACATCGGAACTACATTTGATGATTCTCCTTCGCAGCCAGCTTGCCGTTTAGCGCGACCTCTCAAGCCTACAACGGCTATTGAAACCAAAAGAACCGCCCATAATAGACGCTTGATGGGATCAAAATAATTCAGAGCAGTTAAATGAGGAGCGACAAACGCCAAGGAAATTATAAAAACAATAAAACTGACAATAATTAATAACCTGCGATTTAACAATTCATCTATTTTCATTACACTCCTATAATTAATTTAATCAAAGAATTAAACCACACCCAACAACAATTATTTTGTCTCAGCATCAGTCTGGTACAATGATATTGGCAGACCAACAAGTTTCCGGACTGCAACACTCGCCGCGGCCATTCCAAACGCCGCTGTAACAAATACGGCACTACCATATATCACATTACGCTTCTGGCATGTATGATGCGGATTTTGGCCGCTGGGGCAAATGCATTCCACACCACAGAGTGCGCTCTTATAGTCGGCATCTGGCCAGATAACATTCTCGTCAGAAAAGACCGCAAGCACCTGCTCCAACTTATCATCAGCCAAATTATACTTGCGCCTGAGGTTCTTTCGCATTGCGCGCGATAGCGGGTCTGTATGAGTACCCAGTAGTGTTCCAATCTTGATCTTCGTCGGATCCAGCTTTGCCGCAGCTCCCAGACAGGTAACGATCGGGATACCTCGCTCGAGGCATGTCGCTACCAAGTGGAGCTTGGCCGTGATATTGTCGATGCAGTCAACGACGATGTCTGGCAGCGGATCCAGAAGCTCATCGGACGTTTTCTTCTCGTAGAACACTTCTGGTGCATCCAGCTGTATTCTCGAATTTACAGACAGGATACGTTCAGCCATCAAAGAGGCCTTCTTTTTTCCGATGGTGCCTTCCGTTGCCTGGATCTGCCGGTTTATATTCGTTGCGCATACTTCATCGAAATCAACAATTCGCATCTTGCCGACGCCTGTCCGGGCCAGGGCCTCAGCCGCGTACCCACCCACCCCGCCAAGCCCGAAGACAACGGCATAACTCGACATAAGTTTGTGCATAGCCGGTTCGCCTATAAGACGAGCCGTCCGGTCAAACCGTTTCGGTATCTTGATTTTTGCTGCACTGTCTGTTGTCATATTGAATATACGCGCGGATAATAGCCGTCAGACTCGATTCAGCCAAGCAATCATTTTACAATCTACTCACGCCATATAAACGCTACCGTTACAAAATACTAGTCCGCATTTCTCAAAGCCATGTGAGAAATGCGCCCTTCAAGGGGCATAAACAGGCCGACCAGTCGGACTGAGTCAATTAGCCAAAAACCCACAAAAACGTACATAAGCGTTCCGCCACAGGCGGAACGGAGCAGGAGTTTGGGCAGTGGTAAAAAGGTAGGGCGAAGCCTCCGGCTGAGCCGATTATTTGTAAAACTTCAATGTTGTTTCCAACGTTCAAGGTCGCAAACGGGAACATCACAGAATATTGCGATTCTCAAGGTTCTGCCGTCGCCCACTACTAGTACAGTCCATTCAGAAGACTCGCAGGACACTTCTGGACAAAAGAAAATACTCGTTATCCCTGCCGCCGTCGAATATCTCCCTAAGCTCTATTCCACGCGCGGACACATGATACCAGCCATCCTTGACATCTATTCTTAATGGTCTTGCCATGCAGACACCATCTCATACTACGCACATCCAGTCATTGTCTATTGACGAGACGTGCCCCCTTTCAAACCACCTCCTTCGTCAAACTTCGTCGCATGGCTCTGTCGGTTGAAGCCCTTGCCCGGAAGGTCAACGCACTGGAAGGCAAATATGATCAGCATTTCAAAATTGTCTTCGATGCCATCCGCCAGTTGATGAACGATC
>CAMCYG010000118.1 GCA_945883775.1 Victivallis vadensis | reverse complement strand
AAATGATTACAGGCGCAGCAACGACTGGCGGTTCGCAGTTGCAGGGAGAGAAGAAACCCGGATATCTTTTTCTGATCACATTTGTGGCAGCCATGGGCGGTCTGCTTTTTGGATACGATTGGGTTGTGATCGGAGGCGCGGCCAAGTTTTATGAGGCGTTTTTTCAGTTAAAGGATACTGCTGCAAGTGTTGCCGGTGACGCGACTGTCTGGCAGAAGATAGTTGCCAATGCTATTTCGCCGGTGGGGTGGGCTCAGAGCTGTGCCCTGCTGGGTTGTCTGTTCGGTGCGCTTATTTCGGGCTGGCTCAGCGACCGTTTTGGGCGTAAACCAATACTGATAGTAGCTGCTGCAAACTTTATCCTGTCTTCTGTCGGTATCGCTTATGCCGGTTGCTTTAACTCATTTATCCTCTGGCGCATACTTGGCGGGGTGAGCATCGGCCTGGCCTCGACGGTATCTCCGATGTATATTTCGGAGATAGCGCCTGCCAGGAACCGTGGACTTCTGGTTGCGGTCAACCAGTTGACCATCGTCATCGGCATCCTTGCGGCTCAGTTCGTCAATTGGAAGATAGCCAGGCCGGTTCCTGATGGGATTACGCCGGAGATGTTTGCTCAGTCGTGGAATGTTGTTGCCGGCTGGCGCTGGATGTTTGCAGCATGCGTTGTTCCATCGCTTATGTTCTTTGTCGGATCGCTACTAGTGCCTGAGAGTCCACGCTGGCTGACTAAGGCTGGACATAACGAAAAGGCGCTTGATGTCCTTGGACGGATAGGCGGTGCTTCATATGCCGTACAGGCGGAATCAGAGATAAAGGCAACGCTTTTGAACGAGGACACGCATGTAAAAGTCAGCGAACTGTTTCAGGGTCGTATGGTGAAGATACTGATTCTTGGCTGTGCGCTGGCAGTCCTTCAGCAGTTCTGCGGAATTAACGTTATATTCAACTATGCAGGTGAAATATTCACGCAGGCCGGATTCAATATGAATGATGCTCTGACAAGCATTGTCGCCACAGGTTCTGTTAACTTCCTGTTTGTGTTTGTCGCTTTGTTCACTGTTGACAAACTTGGGCGCAAACCGCTCATGGTCTTCGGGTTTACCGGGCTGGTTTTGATATACATTGCAATCGGTTATTGCTATCAGCTTAAGGCTGGTGGCGCAGTGCTTTCGCCCTATATTTTTCTAGGGCTTGTACTGGCGGCCATAGCGATCTATGCGATGTCGCTTGCGCCTGTAACATGGGTGCTTATATCGGAGATCTTTCCAAACCGCATACGCGGTACCGCTATGTCAATCGCAGTCGGTTCACTATGGATTGCCTGTTTTATCCTGACGTACACATTCCCGATTCTTAAGACCTTGCTAGGTGCGGCGGTTACGTTCTGGATCTATGCTGGAATCTGCGCCTTTGGCGCTTTGGTGATGGTGTTCTTCCTCCCGGAAACCAAAGGGAAGTCTCTTGAGCAGATTGAGAAGGATCTGGTTGATTAGTCCGATATTCGGATAAAGCACAGTGAGCCGGGTGTTTTGCTGATCCGGTTATTAGCCACCGGCGCGCTTGACGGTATAGCCGCGTTTCTGGAGGAGTTCTACGAGCATATCGCGATGCTCACCTTGAATCTCGATGACGCCGTCTTTTACGGTTCCGCCAGCGCCGCATTCCTGCTTCAATTCTTTTGCAAGTTTTTGCAGTCCCTCCGGATGCATCGGGATGCCTGTGATAACCGTCACGCCACTGCCCTTGCGACCCTTGGTCTCACGTCCGACGCGTACCACGCCTTTGCCTTTTGCCGATTGCTGAGACTGATGACATATACAGCCGGCAACCGGTTTGCCACAAGCCGGACACATTTTCCCGTGTTCTGTGGAATACACAACTCCAAGATTCTTGAATGCCTCGTTATTCATCATTGTCAGACGAACCTATCATCAAAGAATATCACTGTCAATTTTGACCATGAAGAAGTGAATCGGGTCGGCCCGAGGCCTCTCCTGCCTTAAGTCCGAAAAGGTAGGGCGAACCCTCAGGGTGAGCCGGTCTTCTGCGATTGAAGAAACAAAGAGAAGATTATCTCGCGAAAAGCCTGCCCGCAACCCGCCTGCAGCGATATGCAGCCTGCCCGCAGTATTTCGTACAGCGCTGTAGGCGGGCATTTCGGGCAGGTGCTACGACAGGGCTCAAAGATCGCAAAGTATTCTTGGCGCACTTGGCGTCCCGCCTGCAACGACTATGTCGTAGACATTGCGGGCAGGCTTGGCGCGATGTTCTGACTTTTCTTGTTTCAGGTCACTGCTTGGACGCAGGATGGTGTCATGCGCCGGCGGAAAAGCCCCAGAAAATTTGACAGGTATGGGGCGAACACCCTATGCGCATATACAAGAAAATTATTGGACTTTCTTTCATTCTTGTCAAAGTGCAGGGGAAAAGGTAAAGATGACTTTCTTTTAATTACAGGAATATATGTCATACGAAGTAATAGCAAGAAAATGGCGCCCGCAACAGTTTGATGATGTTGTCGGGCAGGAGCATGTCACGCAGACGCTCAAGAATGCGATAAAGAATGAGCGGATAGCCAACGCGTATCTTTTTGTAGGGCCGCGTGGAATTGGAAAGACTTCTATCGCCAGGATACTCGCCAAGGCGCTGAACTGTGCCAAGGGTCCGACAGCGACACCCTGTGATAAATGTGCGTCCTGTACTGAAATAGTATCAGGTTCCAGCCTGGATGTGATTGAGATCGACGGCGCATCTAATAATAACGTCGACCAGATAAGGGATCTTCGCGAAGCGGTTAAGTACTCCCCGGTGAGCGGTAAATACAAGGTCTATATCATCGACGAAGTGCATATGCTCACAACTGCCGCTTTCAATGCGTTGCTGAAGACGCTGGAAGAGCCGCCGAAACATGTAAAGTTCATTTTTGCCACAACTGAGCCTGAGAAAGTCCTGCCGACTATAATTTCCAGATGCCAGCGCTTCGACTTGCGGCGCATACCGATGGACAAGCTTGTCGAACAGCTTAAGAAGATAGCGAAGGAAGAGGGGGTCGGTGCAGATGATGAAGCCATTATCGCAATCGCACGCGGGGCGGAGGGTGGTCTTCGTGACGCCGAGTCAGCGCTGGATCAGCTCATCTCATATCGAGGCAAAAAGCTCTCCGAAGAAGACGTCCTTTCCGTGTTCGGTCTGATAGCCAGATCCGTGGTGGAGGAGCTGGCGCTGTGTGTGCTCAAGGGCGATGTAAGGTCGGTTATTTCGACGATTGACCAGCTTGATAAGGCAGGTAAAGACCTCCAGCGGGTTGTGTTCGAACTGCAGGACCACCTGCGTAACCTTCTGATCTTCATGAGCAGTGGTAAGGATCAGACAGGGCTGGAGCTGACCGTTCAGCAGGTTGAAACGCTGAAAGGACAGAGCTCTGCATCAACAGTGGACAGGATCTTGAGGGTTGTCGATATATTTTCAGAGGTGGACGGTCGTATGCGGACTGCATTGTCGCGGCGTACTGTCCTGGAAGTCGGGCTCATCAAAGCCTGCAGGATATCTTCACTGGTGAGCATAGACGAGATATTGAGGCAGATAGAATTATTGAAATCGGGTCAGCCGGCTTTGGTGAATGCCGCGCCGTCCAGCACAGCCGAGGCGAAGGTGCAATATCAGCCGGCGCGCACGCCAGCCAAACCCGCTGCGGCAGTTCAAGAAGCAGGGCCGGGTGTCCAGCTGGAGCGGTTGAAGGAGGATTGGGCGGGAGTGGTGGAAAAGGTCGGACGCGTGGTGACAACGGCACGGAAACTGTTGGCCGACTGCAAGCCGATTGAAGTCACCGCCAAGAAAGTCATAATAGGGCTGGATGATGAGTTTGCCTCGGAAATAGCGCAGTTGCGTAGTGATCGTGTAAAGAAAGCACTGCAAGTATCGTTAAAAGATCTTTTGGGTCGTGACGTGTCGGTGGAGTTTGAGGTGGTTGGGCGGCAAGCCACAGGCAGTCCTGAAGATGAGGTGGCTCCTGCTCCTAAATCGGATGGAGCAGGCGTGAAATCGACGCGCGAGCTGGCTGACAATCCTACGGTGTCAAAGATGCTCAGGCATTTCAACGGGACAATAAAGGAAATCAGAAAATAATCTAAGGAAAGGAAGCGAGATATGGGAATGTTCGATATGATGAAGCAGGCCGTGCAGATGCGCGGTGAGATGAAGAAGATACAAAAAGCGCTTGCCGGTCAGACGGTCGAGTTCAGTTCTGGCGCCATAAAGGTCGTTTGTAAGTGCGACATGTCTCTTGATAGAATCACAATTGATCCTGCGCAGGTTGAGCCTGGCAAGGTTGATAAGCTGGAGCGTCAGCTGGTTTCGGCCATTAATGGTGCGTTGTCCGCCGCAAAAGAAAAGGCTGCTGGTGAGATGCAGAAGCTCACAGGCGGTTTGGGTCTTGACGGCCTGATGGGCGGTTGAAAGGAGGCCTGTTGAGTTCATCCTCTCCAGTAGCCCGACTCGTTGATGCCCTGGAGAAGCTTCCGGGAATAGGCAGGAAGTCTGCTGAGCGCATGGCTATGAAGATAGCACGCGACGACAAAGGGCTCGCATCGGAGATGATAGATGCGCTGGCCGATGTTAGATCCAATATCAGGACTTGCACCCAGTGTGGCAGTATAACCAGTATTTCCAATGATCCCTGCCGGCTTTGCACCAGCAGTACCCGTGATGATACCACCATTTGTGTCGTGGAAGATGCGATGGATATAATAAACATCGAGCGATCCGGTGAATTCAAGGGCCGTTATTTCCTGCTTATGGGCAGGATTTCTGCCGGCCGAAATCCAATAAAGCCGGAGAGACTGAAACAGCTTTCGGAGCGGATACACGGCGGCAAGATAAAAGAAGTCATACTGGCTCTCGGGACTGATACAGAAAGTGACGCTACGGCGTCGTATCTTGAGCATTTGCTGAAGAATGACGGTGTTGCTATGACAAGGTTGGCGATGGGGCTGCCTATAGGAAGTTCCGTTGCGTACTCTGATCCTGTGACTCTGGCCCGGGCCATCAAGGGGCGGGTCAAGGCAAGTTAATTTACTAGCGAAAAAAATCACAAAAAGAAGACGGCTCACCGTGGCTCGTGCTTCGTAGCGAAGGAAGCCTTCGCTGACTTCGCAGAGTAGCAACGGTTCGCGGATTGAGTGCAGCCGAGGCTGCACTGAGTAAAGCGGTGTCGAGCCCTGCACCTTACACGGATTTATTCCGACTGTAGGAGTCGCAACCCTTTGCGACGATTGAGAAGAATCGTCGATCAGGGGATCGACTCCTACATTGCAGAGCGCGAAATAGAAGGGACACTGCTTGAACTCGGCAGACGCAATTATGAAAATGTGTACAAGGTGCTGGCCGAGCCGCTGGTGTGTATAGCAAAACCAGTGATGGATGATTTATGGATGAACTTTCAATAGAGCAAAGATTGCAGCAGATAAGTGAGCGGATTGATTCAGCATGCAGTAAAGTTGGCCGTGATCCCGCAGGTGTGCGTCTGCTTGCTGTGACCAAGACATTTCCGCCTGAAGCTGTTGATGAGGCCTGCAGAGCAGGTCTTGACCAGATGGGTGAGAGCCGTATTCAGGAAGCCCGCCAGAAGCTGCCGCTCTGTTCGTCGAGGATAACCTGGCATTTCATCGGACATCTTCAGCGCAATAAGGTACGTGAGGCTGTGGAATATTTCAGTATGATACATGCTATAGATTCACTGCGCTTGCTGGAAGCAGTCGACAAGGCCTGTGCAGAAGTCGGAAAGCGGTTGCCGGTGCTTCTTGAAGTGAACGTCTCTGGCGAAGCCAGCAAGTATGGGATTCCACCTGGGGAAGTTCCGCAGATCCTGGATGTGGCAGGCAGGTTCCTGAATGTGGATATAGCCGGTTTGATGACCATCCCTCCGTTTTCTGCCGAGCAGGAGGATGCCAGAAAGTATTTCAAGAAGCTTCGCGAATTGCGTGATCAGTGGGCTGGTTCACATGGGTTTGCGCTCAAGGAGCTGTCTATGGGTATGTCGCATGATTTTGAAGTTGCGATAGAAGAAGGGGCTACCTGGATAAGGCTGGGCAGTATGATTTTTGGCAACCGGAAGTATAAACCGGCTGGGAATGATATGCAGGAGGAGTGCTGACGTCGGAAGGATTCCTTCATGTTGAATGGACATAAGATAGATTTGTTATGTCTCAATGAGAAATAAATATAAAGCACGGCTCGGCAGAGACCTGCCCGCAATGCTTCGCGCAGCGTTGTGGCAGGCATAGCGTTGCAGGCGGGCGCCTCGCCCCACCAATAAGCCGGAAAGGTAGGGCGAACCGTCCACGGTGAGCCGCGCTGGATGATAAAGTGAAATTTATCGTCCTATATCCAGATTAAAGGGCGACGCTTTAATCCTTGAGAAAGTACAGCTGAAAACGTAAATTAAATATTTTAAAGGAGAGCGAATGGTCAATATTGAAATGGTGAAAAAGCTTGTGGCGAAATACAGGAACACCCGTGTTCTTGTGGTCGGTGATCTTATGCTTGACCGTTACATCCACGGAACGGTCAGTAGAATATCGCCTGAAGCGCCTGTGCCCATAGTTAAAGTTCAGAGGGAGACTGCAGCTCCGGGCGGTGCCGCTAATGTTGCCCTGAATATACAGGCACTTGGCGGGCAGGCGGTTGTCGCTGGTGTTGTCGGAACTGACCTTTCCGGTCGTGAGCTGATGAGAATTCTTGCGGCAGACGGTATTGATGTGACAGGAGTGATCAGTTCGCCTGACCTGCATACGATTGTTAAGACCAGAATATTGGCTGACCGCCAGCAGGTGGTGCGCGTAGACCATGAGGACCCGCCGGAATCGTTGAACGGCGTCACGGACCAGCTTTGCAGTAATATCAGGAATGTGTCGGATAAGGTTACCGGCGTGATCATAGAGGATTACAGCAAGGGCGTGATAAATCAGAAGGTGATAGATGCCGTTATAAGATCGGCAAAGAAGAACAAGGTTCCTGTCGGTCTTGATCCAAAAGACAATGAGGCGCTGAATCTGCGTGGAATTACATTCTCAACTCCTAATCTCAAGGAGGCGATGTTGGCGGCAGGTTTGAAGGAGGCACCTCTTTCGGCAGACGTGCTTGCGGATAAGAATCTGCAGGCTGCAAGCAGGATCTTGCATGGTAAATGGTCACCTGATTTTCTTATGATTACGCTTGGGTCGCATGGTATGTATCTTACTTCACGTAAATCCAAGCCATGCTGGATACCGGCCAAGGCGCGCGAGGTGTTTGATGTCTCCGGCGCCGGCGACACGGTAATCGCTGCGACGATGCTGTCACTGGCGGCAGGTGCCTCGCCGGTTGAGGCTGCTACAATTGCAAATTATTGCGCCGGCGTGGTGGTTGCCAAGATTGGAACAGCGACCTGTACGCCGGAGGAACTTCTCGAGTACATACGAACCACAAAGGCTTAGCGCATGAAGGTTATCGGTGTCATACCTGCCAGATACGGGTCGACTAGGCTGCCTGGGAAATCCCTTGTGAAACTTTGCGGTAAGCCGCTCATTATATGGGTGCTGGAAGCTGTATCCCGTGCAAAAGAGCTGGATGATATCATTGTAGCCACTGATGACATCAGGATATACAAGGAAGTAAAGCTTAGCGGCTTTACGCCAGTCATGACGAGGGCTGATCATCCGTCAGGGACTGACAGAATTGCCGAGGCGATAAAGGGCAGGGCGGCGGACATAATTGTCAATATCCAGGGTGATGAGCCGTTGATAGATCCTCGGCTAATCGATCAGATCGTGCGCAAGTTGAGAAAAGATAAGCATTTCG
>CAMCYG010000117.1 GCA_945883775.1 Victivallis vadensis | reverse complement strand
GAAGCCCTGCAATCAATTTCCAAGGACGTAACAAATAAAATCTTCAAGTTTACGCTGAAGGACACTATCAGCAAGATATATGATGGAGCGTCATTCTCCGAGGCAATGGCACACCACCCCCATATTTTCGACCAATCCACCATCGCGCTGATAGCGGCAGCTGAAGAATCCGGGAACATGGAGGAAACACTGGAGCGGCTTGCGACATCACTCGAACAACGCAGCAACCTCCAGCGTAAGATCAGAAGCATCCTAGCCTACCCGATGTTCGTGATGTTCTTCTTTGTTATCGTATGTGTAATAATAAATGCCTTTGTAATGCCGCAGTTCCAGGAAGTTTTCCGCAGCTTTGAAGCAAAACTGCCGCTCATAACCCGGGTTGTATTCGGGATCAATACGTTCCTTCTCAAAAATTCAATATGGATATTGCTTGTTAACGCCATGATCATAGTCGGTTTATGGCTATACGGCCGAACACCGAACGGACAAAGGGTGTATGACCGGATTAAGCTGGGTTTGCCCCTATTCGGCAAATGCATCCACAAACTTCTGGTCGCCAGGATCTGCAGGAGCCTGTCCATGATGATCAGGGGCGGAGTTCCCATAGCCTACGCCATTGAACTTACTGCTGCTGTCAGCGGCAACATGACACTGCGCAAGGCTATGATGGATGTCCACGACAAAGTAGTTAACGGCATGTCTCTCTCGGAGAGCATAGGTGTTTCCTGGCTATTCCCTAATCTGGTATCCCGCATGGTCTCTGTCGGAGAATCCTCGGGCAAACTGCCGCAGGTTCTGGACAAGGTCGGAGAGACCTACGAAAACGAGGTCGAAGGAAGCATCATGGTGGCAATGGCCCTTTTCGAACCGATAATCATTGTTGTCTTCGGCGCAATAATACTTGTCCTTGTCATGGCGGTATACATGCCGGTCTTTAGTGTTGCATCAGGCGTTAAATAAAACTGACAAAAACAAAACATAACAGGAGGTGACACACGACAAAGACAGAAGAAACAAACGACAGAAGACAGACGTTGAAAACATTGGCAACAAGGAGGATGACAGATGAAAACAAGTAAACAGGGATTCACACTGGTAGAACTCATGGTCGTTGCGATTATCGTAGCGATTCTTGCAGCTGTGGCAATTCCGCTCATGACAGCAAACAAGAATAGGGCGATAGCCACGGAAGCAGAAGCCGGATGCGGAACGATACGGACCGCTTTGCGTATATATTATGCCGAGCATAATAGATATCCGGATTACGGCACCAGCGTATCAGCGACCAACCTGCCGGGGATCGGGGCGACTGACCTTGATGGAACGTATTTCGATACTCCGTGTTATACGTTCCGGTCCGATGCCACGACCTTCGATATCACAGCCAACGGCAATAATTCAGACGCACCGAAAGAGACTCAGGCCGCTGGCATAACAATAGTGCTGGACGAAGAAGGAAACTGGACAAGAACCGGCGTGTGATGATACGCGCACATTACAACTGTGAAACACCGAGCCAGCGGGATGCATGATGCACTTTAACAATATGCCATCAGTTGAAAGACAGGCGGCGGTATTGGAAGCGGGCGACCGCAGTGCGTCGGCATCTTTGCTGGATTTCGGGATTCACGTAACGACAACCCTGTCAGTATATGAAACAGGAATATAAGCTGATGAAAAGAAACAGACATGGTTTCACCCTCGTAGAGCTGATGGTCGTTGCGATAATCGTGGCGATACTCGCCGCAGTCTCTATTTCCATCATGACGGCTAACAAAAACCGGGCGATAGCCACGGAAGCAGAAGCCGGATGCGGAACTATAAAGACCGCACTTCGCGTATACTTTGCCGAACATAATGCATATCCGAACGCCGACGCCGGAACCTCAGCGACCAACCTTCCCGGGATCTTGTCAACTGACCTGAACGGCACATACTTCAGCGCCCCTTGTTACACATTCCGATCCGATGCCACCTCATATGACGTAACAGCCAACGGCGCCAACTCGACGGCTCCAAAAGCGATTTCTGCACAGGGAATAACAGTCTCTATTGACGAAGAAGGAAACTGGACAACGACCGGCACGTGAGAAAGAAAATGACAGCAAGAATCACTTAACACCTGAAAAAGGAGATACAGGATGCACTTAAGCAGTAAACCTTTAGCCGCAGAACGGATGGTGGGCCTTGATATTGGCAGCCAGAGCGTATCTGCGTCCCTAATAGGTTTCGGCATGCACAAAGCCATAACATTGGAGGCTGCAGGAAATCTACCCATCAATATATCGGATAATGACGCAAGCATCTCAAAAGCAATAAGAAAACTATGGAAACAGAGCGGTTTCGCCAGCTATACAGTATGCGCCTGCCTACAGTCCACTTCCGTTATCTTCAAGCATTTCTCCAAACCTGACCTGACAAAAACCGAGCTGAAGGACTCTTTACAGCTTGACGCAGAGGAAGTAATGCAGGTCCCACCCGATAAAATGGCAATTGATATCCATCTACTCAGCAATTCGGACGAGAACCCAGCGCCAAAAGCTGATTCCTGCGAAGGTTTCTATGTTGCCGCACTTAAGTCCGATGTCGACAGGCTGCTGCAGATACTGGATCAGGCGGGCCTGTTCCCTGCGATAATCGATGTGAGCTGTATGGCTGCTGCGAATGCATTCTTAAGACTCAACCCGCTAATCACGGAAAAGCCGGTATGCTTTGCCTGCATTAACAGCCAGCATGCCGACATCGTCATCCTGCAAAACAATGAATGCAAATACTCACGGTCAGTGACAGCGCATGGCTCTGACAGCACCAAGACCTCAGACTATATGGCGGAAGTGATTATCGAAGTCATCAAACAGAGCCATCTTGTGGTCGGAAATGATCCAATTAGCAAAATCTATCTCTCCGGAATCACTTCAGAAACCGGCGAAATCGAAAAGATATACAAAATCCGGACAGGCCTGCCAGTGGAATTATGGAACCCACTCGACCACATACCGATATCGCATCATCTGGAACATATTTGGCGCGGCAAAGACAAAGTAGAGACAGGAATGCATCTGGTAAGGAGCCTTGGCCTGGCATTAAGGAGGGAAGGATGACCAGATACAAGATCAACCTCATAAGAGACCAGGTACCTACCTATCAGGAGAGAAACTTGATGTATTGGAAAATGCATCTATATATCCTGGTCACCGGAATACTGCTGGTCATTGTCTCACACAAAGCAACCAAAGATGTCATAGCATCCCAATCCATCAAGCAAAGGGCATCTATTTATATGCAGCAGTTCAATGAAAGATACAAAACGACCGCAAACATGCACCATTATCTTGTTAAAATCGCTAATGAACTGCACAAGAAGTCCAACCTGACACAAAGCATGAATACTCTAATGGACAAAAGGCGGCTGGTGTCTCCGTTCTTGTCAGGAGTAATCTTCCCACTGGACCGCGACATGCGGGTTTCACGATTATTCACCTCTGATGAACTCAACACTCTGGAATTCGACATAGCCTGTTACACACAAGATACGTCAAGACAGTTGGATTTCTCCGCCCTGATAAAGGCCTGGCATGACGACCAGATCATGAGCAAGGCGGTAAAAGAGATAAAGCCTGCCTTTATCCAGAGACAACTTCTCGGAGGACAGGATGCAGTTTTGTTGAAATTCACAGCGGTGACGAAACCTAGGGTACACTGAAATGGATATCGGAATATTTAGAAGAAGCAAGAAGGTATTTATGGCATGGGTACTCTCGCCCGTACTTCTGGCAATACTCATCCAGCTGGGCTCGATATTCTACTGCATGAGGATCAACAGCATGCTAGCACAGAACAAGGACATGCTGGAGACCATAAACCGGATCAGCTACAGCGTTTTAAAGACCGAGGCCGCCATCGAATCTGCTTCAGATAAAGACCACAAACTACCCAAAGAAACACAGGAAGTCAGCCGTTGGATCAATGACCTAGCCACCCAGTCAGATTTCCGTATCGAAACCCTGTCTGTAGACAAGGTGGAAGGTAAACAGCAGGCTCCTTCTCCTAAGACAAAACATCCCGAAGCGCAGATGATCGGGACCGAGGACAACATCCCTTCAATAGTTATAACCCTGAATGGGCGCGGTAAGTATTACTCCGTAGCTGGCTTTGTAACGGCGATCGAGAGCTACAGCCATTTGATCCATGTTCAGAATATTGATATGGCAGTGGAGGTCTACGGAAAAACAGATGATTACAAGTGCAGCCTGGCATTTCGGATTTACTTGACTAATAGCTGAGGCAATTAATGACATATCAGGTCATAGCAGAGCAAAGACGGTACAGCGGCAATCTGGAAAAAAGGTTCAGACTGCTCCCAGTAGCTCTTGCAGTGCTGATGACCATCGCAGTCATAGGCTCTCTAATGCGTCTCTTTGTGATGCGCCTTGAACCGAAATTCGACCTTACACCATACTATAAACAATGCGAACAGGCTGATGCGCTAGCCGGAACAGTAATGATGAAATCTTCAATAAAAATCGCCACGCATGATCTGGAAGCAATCAAAAAACGTCTTGCGCCTGAACCCGTGCCGGAAATTGCACCAGTCAGCCAGAACACACCGCAGGTTGCAAAGATACAGAGTGTTGTTCCCATAGCTCCTCCGCCGAGGCCCAGGCTCATGGGAATTATATTCAGCGAATCCGGCCCATCACTGGCAGTCTTTGCATCAAACACCTTAAAGGTCGGAGATGTCGAAGCAGGGTGGAAAATCATCGAGATCCAGCAGGAGCAGGTCACAGTCAGGGACGACACCACAGGAACAACAGAAAAACTTGCACTTTATGAAAACAAATCCAAAACAAAATAAAAAAACGGGCCGGCTGGCTGGCGCAACACTGATAGAGGTCATAATTGCCATTATCGTCCTTGCAATAATGGCCGTGTGCGGTGCAACTGCAGTCCATATGAGCCGGAGCGCAATAATGATTCAGAACCACAAGAGAGAGGCGCTCGGCTGGGCTAACCGGAGAATGGATAGCATCAGGGCTGCATATTATCCCAGCATCGCACCGGCCACCCTGAATTATACACAATATTACGTCACAACTAATTCCGCCGGCAAGATCGTCGTACAGGCCAATAACCCCAACGAAGGGCTCATCATAAACGGGCACAGTGTCCCGATAGAAACACGTCTGCAGTATGCAGACATCGACGAAGGTGCAGCCTCGTTTGACGGACTGATAATCAAGGTCTCTGCCGGCTACAATTTCATGAAGCCGGGCGACCGTGTCGAGCTGGAATCCTTCTATGGAGATGACGGACAATGATCACCAACAAAATAATCCCTACACTTATGGCCCGCCTGGCGATCGCAGGAACGCCGATCAGCGGATCGGCTCCTATAAGAAGCGAGCACGAGAGCCCCTGCCCTTTCGGGCGATATTTTACCTCTTCCTATGACAATGCAAAGTCTGGAATCAGCATCATCGAGATGCTTATGGCAATGCTGTCATCAGCAATACTTGCACTGACAGTAGGCATCATGCTTGTGACAAGTTATAAGGCATGGCGGGACAATAACCGGTATATCGCACTGCAGGAGGAAGCATCGCTGGCGGCGACAGTAGCAGAAAAATGGGTTCACGATGCGGCTTACTGGCAGGTCAATGCATCCAACAACATGATAGCGATAACCATTTCCAATGTGACCAAAAGAATATATCGAAATGCAAACAATCTGATCTATGACCCCAACATCAGCACATCCGGAAACGAACTGCTTATAGCCACCAACCATGTGTCGAGCTTCTTAACGCGGCAGGCTTCTGCCGGAGTCTACATGGACTTATGGCTGAAGGATGGCGCGATAAACTCAGAACTGCATACGTTTATAAATTTTCGCAATTAGTTAAAGGAGACCTCTAATGACATCGATAGTTGTGGCGACTTGGTGGTATGAGCGACTATATACCGGGTACAGCAGGTATAGGAACCCGTACGGCTTCAATGCGTCTGAGAGGAAAATCCCAATGATGAAAGATCGGAGACTGCAAACCAGCAAGAAAAGGATGGTTCTGAATGAAGATAAAACAATCAGTAAAACAGCATGATGACAAGCAGGGAGCCATATTGATACTTGTAATAGCCGTACTGCTCGGTCTCAGTCTGATAGGCTTGGGCCTGATGAACCAGAGCGCAGTCAACGGGGTCGAGGCAGCGACCGAGATAAGTAAGGCACAGGCATTCTGGACCGCTGAGGCAGGCATCGAAAGGACCAGAGCGCTGGCCCACAAACTATGCCAGTCAGGAGTCGGCGAACTCTTCCCGTCCACACAGCCTCGAGTATGGACAGGCCTGACCGCATGGGGCACTTTCACTATAACAGTAACGGAGGAATCTGCAAATCCACCTGGCTACCTGATAATCTCTGACGGATTATCCCTGGGTAATGACCGGCGAAGACTGTCACTTAATATTATTCAGGGTCCCGCCATGATTGCCGGGGTATTCGGCGCTATCGATCTACAACTCCAGCCAAACACATGTGTCTACAGCTATCACAGCTCATCCAACCCTACGCCCACCCCGGCCACCTCAACGGGAGAAGCGATAGTAGGTTCTAATGATGAAATCAGCATGAAGACAAGCAATTTGATTGACGGAACCATACTTGTGGGAGCGAATGAGGAAGGCGTACCCGCAACAACAAGCGGATGCGAAGACAGAACACTGTCTTACGCAGGAAGGATAGATCCTGACCCACTGGGAATTAGAGATGGCGCTTATGCCATTTTGCTTAACAATGCCAAGACCATCAACAACAATTCAGCATTGCCGCACATAACAGCCAACACCTGGGTAGTTCCCAACAACGAGACCTCCCGAGTATCAGCAGGCGTCTATTACGTCACAAGCATAGAAATCAGAGGGACTGTAGCCATAACCGCAAGCAACGGCATAGCCGAGATTTTTCTTTCCGGACCAATGAAAGCCTGGCCCAGCAGTGTGATAAGTTCGGCAGGCGCCGCATCTCGTTTCAGGATCTACTCTGACTCCACAGCGAACATTGACATCCAACCCAGCGGTGACTTCGGAGGGCTGGTCTATGCGCCATACAGCAACGAGGTAAGAATCAGCCCGGGCAACAATTTCTATGGGGTCATCTGGGCCGATGACATTGTGCTCCTGCCTGGAGGAAATCTCTTCGTGGATGCGGATATGCTCAGTTATGACGCATTCAGGGTGTTCAGGATCAGCTTTGCTAACTGGAAACAATTGCAATAAACAGGAGAAACATGAAAGGAGGAGGAAGAATGAATGTTATTATAAAGACCGTTGGATTGGTGGCAATGCCGATACTCGCCGCGCTGATTATCACAGGTTGCGAGGACAGGAACACCGGAGCAGACATTGCAGTCACGCCGCAATCAACCAGCCTTACAGGCCGGGGAAGCGTGGCGCTGACGGCTGATGATGCGGACGGGACAATTGTCTACCCGCTGACATGGTCGGTTAACAACCCTGCACTTGGGTCTGTAATCGGCTCCGGCGGCGCATCCGCGATATACGAAAGCAACGGCAAGATCGGAAGTCAGGCCGTGACTGTAATAGACGATACAGGCCGAGAGGGAGTCGCCGTCGTCGAGCAGATGTAAGCATCTCGGTAAATGGCTGATAGGACCGATTGCCCTGATTGCCAGCCATAGCTTTCCTGCGCAGGCTGAAGGCCTGCGCCGGGAGTTTGGCTTGTAACGAGTATGAAACAATGGAATTTGGAGTGCGGCGGCTTGACGCCGCTCTTTCTTGCAACCAGGCTTGACTGGTTGCGTATAGTATATATGGGCACAGAAAGCTGAAACGAAGAACGGCGTGTCAAGCCACGCCTGAGAAAAGCGCTGTCAAGCCA
>CAMCYG010000116.1 GCA_945883775.1 Victivallis vadensis | reverse complement strand
ACCAACGCGTCCTGCACCGCTGCGTGTTTTTTATGGCCCCACCATACAAGCACGTCTGTCTTGGCAAGTAATGCGTCCGGCAACCCCTGGTCCGGATCGCTCAGATTGGCCACCACCACATCCCAGTCTTTCAAGTCAGCCGACGCACGTAAGCCTTCCGCAATCGCCGTATTGATGTCGTTCGGATACACATTTTTCGGCGCAGTTCCTTCGGACCATACCACTACCGTCTTCTTGGATTCCGCCAGACAACTGCCCACAACACCCAACACCAATGCTGCTATTAACATATGATTCATTTATTTATGCCTCGCCTTACAAATCCTCAATTTCCGTAATATTCCTGCTTACAAAGACCAGCCCTTACGATATTCGCGACCGATAAATGCCAGCGCTTCCTTCGTCTTGATCTCACGTTTGACCGGGTCGCACTCGATCTTGAAACCTATCTCGCCGATTCGCTGGGTAATTGTACCCAGCAACATGACTTCTGTCAGCGGGCCGGCATACTTTGCAAAGTTGGAGCCCGGGAAATCCCACGGCTTCTCACCTTTGCAGGCCATTATCCATTCCTGCTTGTGCCCGGGCGAACGCGGGATTGACTTGTCCGGCAATTTGGCTTCCTGCTGAAATGTTTCTGGAATCAGCCGAAGACTGTCACTGTAGTCACCCTGAACAAGCATTTTTCCTTTTGTTCCATAGAAAAGCGTGCCGCTCTTCGGCAATTCCGGTTTCCCATCCTTGCCAAGACTATTGGTCAGCTGTTTACGGAATGGATCATTTACGAACTCTTCAGGCGCTTCAGGCTTCATCCCGCCTTCATACCAATATGCATCAAAGCCGGGCCTGCTGCCCTTAGCGGGGAACACCCACTTAAAACAACTACTTTTCGGGTAGGTTTCTTTTGTCTTTCCCTCGACCTTCAGCAACTCAATGTTTGTAGGATAGTCAGGATCCATTGCCCAGTAGATACAGTCCCAAGTGTGACATCCCATATCACCGATCGCACCGCATCCAAAATCAAACCAGCCGCGCCAATTGAAAGAATCCAGATTATCATGATAATCGCGAAACTGCGCCGGCCCTATCCAGCTATCCCAATCTAGACCGGCCGGAACCGGCTTTGTCGGCGGCCTGTTAATTCCCTGCGGCCATATAGGACGACTGGTCCAAGTGTGCACTTCCTTGATATCGCCAAGCACGCCGCCCCGCACCCACTCCACAACACGTCTGTTTCCTTCGTTGGCATGACCGTGATTACCCATCTGAGTAGCCACTTTTTGTCTTGCCGTTTCTTCAGCCAGTGCCCGCGCCTCGGAAATGGACCATGTCAGCGGTTTCTCCGTGTAACAATGCTTACCAGCCTTCAAGGCCATCATCGTGGCGACGGCATGACTATGGTCAGGAGTGGCAATCACAACAGCATCGATCTCCTTCATGTGCTTGTCGAACATCTTCCGGTAGTCTGTATAACCGGGAGCGTTTGGGAATATGTCTTTCGGCCATTTCTGCTGATTGACATCACAATAACAAACGCAGTTATTATCTCTCCCGAGCCACAGATGCCCTCTGCCCTGTCCGCCTGTACCTATAAAAGCCATATTGAGTTTTTTGCCGGGTTCAGCAGAACGAAGTACATATGGTCCTGCCATCATTGCGCCGCCAACAGCAAAAGCGCTCTTAAGGAATCCGCGCCTATTTATCTTTCTATTCCTGATTGTCATAATCGACGACTCCTCTATTGTATATACGCCAATGCGTTTTTTGTTATTCTAGACCCAAGTAAATATAACACAGGCATAACTAACCATATTGTATAATTCCCTCAAATACTTGTATATTTTCGGCGCGATGAGCTTATAGGGATGTAACGGCATACGTGCCATGCTTATTGTACCTATCTTCTGATTTGTATCATTTTTCGAAATCCCGCGCTATCTGCAATAATACCGTTGACCGGATATTCATTATTGATTCACGCACCTGCGAAATGATACTTATCCGGCCATGAAATATCTTACCGATGTGTTTGATCTTGTCTCCAACTGGATGCGGGATGGACTTTTCAGCATTGCAATGGCTATGGTTGCTACACTGCTGACAATCTACGGCGGCCATCTAAACAAAGCCATACGCGGCGGAACCAAGAAATATCCGTTTATGGTGCGTCTTATAATATTTGTATGCCTTTGCGCATTCGGCTACGGCATGCTCACCATCATAGCGGCGAAATTACTCTGCAATATGCTTGGCGGTCTTAACAACCATGCCCTGTCGCCCGTCGTAATCCTGATCTTCATAGTCATCGGCTTCGTCGCCGAACGCAAAAACAATATTTAAGTGTAATTTGCGTCTGCAAATTACTACAGCTCAAACTTGCGTTCACAGGGCGCGATGTACTTGCAACCATCAGAAGTGACCTCAACAAGGTCCTCGATTCGCACAGCTCCTATGCCCGGATAGCAGAGGCCGGGTTCTATGGCCAGTACGTTGCCGCTTGTCAGCTTGACAGGGTCGGAACATACTATCGGATCCTCATGTAAAGACAGGCCAATCCCGTGTCCGGTACAGCTTATTACCCCTGTTAATAACCCGTCTTTCATCTCCGCCTCATATCCGCGGGCCTTAAACTCGGCTATAACGGCTTTATGTACGGTCTTTGCCTGGATTCCGGCTTTTATTGTAGAAAGAGCGGCATCAAAGGCCGCCCGAACAGCATTATACATCTTCCTCAATTCAGGAGTTGGTCGGCCTTTGACCACAGTCCTGGTTATATCACCCCAGAAACCATGCGTTATGTGTCTTGGAAAGATATCCAGCAGAATCGGCTCAAATGCCTTTAAGACACCCGAGCCCTGTTCGTGCGGATCCTCGGTCTGCTGTCCGCAGGCGACTATTGAACAGGCGCCATCACAGCCATGATCTATAAGTATTTTGGCAATGAACTTCCTGAGGAATTCCGCAGTGAGATGATGATTCCCCTGCTTAAGAGTACCGTCAGTATCTATTTTTGAGCGCTGAATCAGTGATATTGCCGAGCGCATGGCAATTACCGCAGCCTGCTGGGTATCGCCAATTCGCCTGATTTCATTGGGTTTTTTCGTTGATCTGCCCGAAACGATACTGTGATTGATAATATCAAGGCGCACCCCGCATTTAATGACGGGCAGGGCATATGAATGCGGAAAATCTGCCATTACATGGACGCGTTTGACGTTTTTCTCTGCAAGTATGGCCGTTATCCACTTGCGGATGTCATTGCGGTTTCTAGATGACACATTAAGCATCTCCGGGGTCCACACAAAAGAACTGCGCGCATTTCTCAGCGCACGCGAATATTCCGCCTGAGGCACTACAAGGTGCTGTTCCCCGTTTTCCAGCTTCAAAAGAACAACGCGCGAAACAGATTTAAAGCCTGTTAAGTGCTGGACATCGTTCAGCGATTCTCCGGTTCCCGATACAAGCAATGGCAATTCTGTTTTCTTCATTGGTGCAGAAGATTAGCATAACAACAGGCCCAGCTCATCAATAATCTTCCCGGACCATGCCGGCTGACCCGCCAAATCGGCCTGTTAATAACCTGTTGATAACTTGTGAACAGGTTTTTTGTTTTATTGCTTGTCGTTTGGCCGGTAATTTTGTTCAATGGCTCTCGGATTTGATATCGGATTTGAATGTTGCCGTATCGGGTTGTCCCGATATTTACATTTTTGGAGGCTGTTTTGGACAATTATAATGCACCTGAGCTATGGCTCAAGGCCAGCGATCGTCTGCGGGAGATCCTGAACCCCGATGTTTATTCCAGATGGATCGCGGTGATCGAGCCGCTAGAGCTTAGCGAGGATGAACTCACCCTTGCTGTTGACAACGACTTCTATCAGACCTGGCTGGAAGATAATTACGGCCAACTTATACATGGCACCATCCAGCAAATCTACGGCAGGGACATCAAGATAAAGTTTACCGTCCGGCCCAAAGACCTGTTCGCAGCCGCGCCTGCCATTGAGAACAGAAAAAAACAGGTCGCCAAGCAGCGTGATCAGCGCCGCAAGATGGTAGAACCATCGCTTAATCCCAACTATACTTTTGATACATTCATCATCGGATCGTCGAACTCGTTCGCACATGCGGCCTGCCTGGCTGTGGCGCAGGCTCCCGCCAAGGCGTACAATCCGCTGTTCATATACGGCGGCACCGGTCTGGGCAAAACTCATATCATGCAGGCGATCGGCCATCATGTTCAGGCAAATTCAAAGGCGTCGGTCTGCTACATATCTTCCGAATCTCTGATGAACGAGTATGTGGACGCGCTCCAGAACAAAAATCTGTTCAACTTCCGCAAGAAATACAGGAATATAGACCTGCTTTTGATCGACGACATTCATTTCCTTGCAGGCAAAAACGCACTCCAGGAGGAATTCTTCCATACGTTCAACTCCCTTTACGGCAGTCATAAACAGATCGTGATGACCAGTGACCGGGCCGCGAACGAGATCAAGGGGCTCGAACAGAGGCTTGTGTCACGCTTTAAATGGGGGTTGGTCACCGAACTTGAGCCGCCGGACCTGGAAACAAGAATGGCTATTCTGCGCCATAAACAGATGAAGGCAAAGGTGACACTGAGCGCCGAAGTGATCCAGTATATAGCCGATAATGTCAGATCTAACATCCGCGCGCTGGAGGGTGCACTCACCACGGCCCTTTCTTACCTCACTCTTTCCGGCAAACAGCCTGATGTGAAATCTCTCGACTCACTGCTACGCAGTCAAATCTCAGCAGAAAAACAGCAGGAAGTCACATTTGATGTCATTCAAAGGACTGTTGCCGAACATTACGATATAAGGCTTGCCGACATGACCAGCAAGCGCAGGCCGCAGGCTGTAGCCGGTCCGCGCCAGGTTGCAATGTTTCTCTGCAGGAAGATAACCAGATTTTCACTTCCGGAGATAGCGGTTGCCTTCAGCAAGACACACGCAACCGTGCTCCATGCATGTAAGACCGTTTCAAACAGGATGGATAGCGATTCAGGCTTCAGAACCGATATAATGCAGATATCCAACAAGCTCGGAGTGTCAGCCGCATCCATTAAATAACCCTGACAGTATCCTGTTGATAGTTTTTGATAACTTTTGCACTTGTTGATAACTGGTCGTTTATCAACAAGTTGATGAAAAGTGATGAACAGGTAAAAATGACGGAAACAGCCTGATATTGCTGGTGTTTCCTGTAGTTATGATAAGTATGAACAGTTATAATATATCTAATTGTATTTAAGTATATAAGAATATAATATATAGGATTGTTTACAAAAGAGAAGAAGCGAGGATGATGATGAAATTCAAAGTTACAAAAAGTAAATTACTTGAAGGCTTACAGGCTGTGCAGAATGTGGTGAATGTCAGAAATACATTGCCGATCCTGTCAAACGTCCTGATATCAGCCGATAAGAACAAGCTTTTGTTGACAACAACGGATCTGGATATTTTGATTAAGTGCGAAATTGAAGCTGATGTGGCTAAGTCAGGATCAACAACCCTGCCTGCGAAAAGACTGGCAAGCATCATCAAGGAATTATCAGACGAAGAGATTGATTTTGATGTAGATGACAAGAATATGGCCCAAATCAAGAGTGGGTCGGCTCAATTCAAGATTTACGGACTTTCAGAAGATGAGTTCCCGCCCGTAGCGAAACCTGAGAGCAAATATGCATACAGCATGGAGCAGAAGGATTTCAAAGACATGCTGAAAAAGACGCATTATGCCGCATCCACGGATGAGACAAGGTTCATCCTTAATGGAGTATTAATGTGCTTCAAGGCCGGTAAACTGACGATAGTGGCGACTGATGGCAGACGCCTGGCATTTGCTGAGCGGGAAGTTGAATTCCCTAAAGATGCAGAAACCGAGATTATCCTGCCGTCTAAGGCTGTTAACGAGCTTTTGCATACCCTTGCAGATGAAGGGAAGCTTAAGATTCATGCAAAAGAAAATAGGATAATGTTCGAATACGGGAATATGCTGCTGGTTTCCAAGCTGATAGAAGGCACATATCCTAATTTCAGGCAGGTGATCCCGACCCAGTGCGAGGAGAAAGTAACTGTTGAGAGAGAAGGCTTGATGTCAGCAGTCAGAAGGGTATCACTGCTTGCCAAGGACAGATCAACGGCAGTCAAGTTTACCTTTGGCAAGAACAAGCTTACCGTATCCCTGACCTCACAGGACGTAGGAGAGGCCAAGGAAAGCCTGCCTATAAAGTATGCCGGCAAAGAGATTTCCATAGCATTTAACCCTGATTTTGTGATAGATCCGCTCCGGACATTGACAGATGACGAGATCAATTTTGAGCTTGTTGATGAGTTGAGCCCGGGCGTGATAAAGACCGACGTGCCGTTCCTGTACGTCATAATGCCCATGCGCATAAGCTAAGGGCAGAAGCTTTTTATTGCCGGATTGTGTAACGGTAGCACAGCAGACTCTGACTCTGCTTGTCTAGGTTCGAATCCTAGTCCGGCAACCATTTATTATCTTAATTTTGCACAAAGCAGGTGCAAAGTTAAGGCCAAATTAGAGTAGGTCTTCAGCGAAAACAACGATAAATATGATTACGATAGCTTCAACAGAATGTCCGCCATGTACACATATCGTGGGACGAATTCCATCGCATCGTATTCTGATATTTGTAATCTGAAATCTGAAATGGACAAAACCACTTGGTTGTATGATCAGCCGACTGGTTTGCTGACAAACAAGATGTATTCTGACGGAAAAGGAACGAGATACACATACACTCCTGACGGCAAGCTTTTAACCCGTACTTGGGCAAGGGGGATTTCGACGGCTTACAGTTACACCAACACCGGCGAGTTAGTGAAGATCGACTACAGCGACAACACTCCTGATGTGACCTTCACCCTTAATCGCATCGGCCAGCAAGTAACCATCACCGACGGCACCGGAACCCGTGAGTTCACTTACAATGATCAACTCCAGCTTGCATCGGAAACCAATGTTATTGGCCAGATAACCAGAACATACGATTCGCTGGGTAGGTCATCTGGTTTTGAATTGTCTTCGGCCATGAGCCTGTCGAATGGGCTGTCCGCTGTTTACGGTTTTGATGGAGTCGGCCGCTTCTCTTCTCTAGAATCTGCGTCTATCGGCGTTAATCGGCGGTTTGAATATTCTTATGTTCCTGGATCGGATCTTATCTCCGGGGTCTCAAACTTGGCGGGCTTTGCGTCTTTGCGCGAGTACGAATCTTCCCGCAACCTCATCACCGAAATCCTGAACTTAACATCAAGCAACGTTATATCCCGCTATCAGTATCAAAACGACACCATAGGTCGCCGCACGCAAAGGATAGACTCATCTGCTGTTACTAACACATTCGGCTACAACATCCGCAGCGAAGTAACTAGCGCTACAATGGGTCAGAATCTTTTCGGGTATAATTATGACCCCATAGGCAACAGGATTTCTGCCAGCGAGACAACGAATGGCGTTACATCCGAAATGCAATATATTGTCAACAGTCTGAACCAGTATACCAACATCACAAAAGATGCTGTTGCCGCAGCTCCTGTAATGGATGACGATGGCAACATGATATCATATAAGGACTGGACGTTCTCATGGGATGCTGAAAACAGATTAGTAGGGGCAAGTAATGGAATTGCAGTTTTGAACTTTGCATACGATTATATGTCAAGACGCGTTAGCAAGGTCGTTAATGGCGTTACTAACAAATTCGTTTACGACGGCTGGAATTTGGTCTCTGATACGACAGACGGCGTAACCAATTATTATAATTGGGGCATCGACCTGTCCGGTTCATTGCAAGGTGCTGGCGGAGTTGGCGGCCTTCTTTCTGTAATCCGCAACGGCGTTACATATTACCCAGTAGG
>CAMCYG010000115.1 GCA_945883775.1 Victivallis vadensis | reverse complement strand
CCATACACGTCCCGAAGTGCTCACCGCTGACCGCACCGATACCTACCGGAGTCGCACTACAGCTGTTTGCATATCATGTCGCGCGCCTGCGCGGGTGCCCTATCGACCAGCCGCGCAACCTGGCCAAAAGCGTAACCGTGGAGTAATAGGCAGCCAGGATTGCTAAATCCTAACAACGTGAATTAGAAATTCTCTACAGCGCGCATAACGGCAGAAAGCGCTTCTTCAGGCGTTACAGTGCCTACCATCGCGCCGCGGATGTAGAGCGCAAATTTCCCTGCCCCGCCGGCTATTGCGATATCTGCTTCCTTCGCTTCGCCTGGCCCATTGACCATACAGCCCATAACAGCAACCACAGGAAGCGTTTTACCGGGATGAACACGCTGATATTTCGCCATTTCCTGATCAATCCTGCCGGCCAGGTCGATGACATCCACCTGGATCCTGCCGCATGTTGGACATGAGATGACCGACGGACCGCGCTCTCTCAAGCCAAGTGACCGCAACAGCTCCAGTCCGACCATGACTTCCTTCATGGGCGTATCCGTGAGCGATATTCTTATCGTGTCGCCAATCCCTTCTGCCAGGAGTATTCCCAGTGCTACGGATGACCGCACCGTACCAGCCATGAAGGTACCAGCCTCGGTAACTCCCAGATGCAAAGGATAATCAGTCCGCTTAGAAAGCAGTCTATATGCATCGACCGTCTTTTGGGTATCCGATGCCTTTACGGATATCTTGATTTCGTGATAACCAAGCTTTTCCAATATCAACACATGATGCAGTGCGCTTTCTACGAGCGCTTCAGCCGTGGGCGTCCCATATTTTGCAAGAATGTCTTTCTCTATAGACCCGCTGTTCACGCCTATTCTGATGGGAATCAGTCTGTCTTTCGCTGCGGCGACGACCTCCGCGACCTTCTGCTCACTGCCGATGTTGCCGGGATTGATGCGGAGCCCGCTGACACCAGACTTTATGGCTATCAGGGCAAGCTTGTGGTCAAAATGTATATCAGCGATAAGAGGGATCGGCGATTCACGGCATATCGGCAAAAGCGATTCAGCGGCTTTCTGATCGATTACCGCCAGCCGGGCAATATCGCACCCGATATCAGCAACCTCTCTTATCTGCCCGAGTGTAGCGGCAACATCGCGCGTATCGGTCTTGGTCATCGTCTGGACACTGATACGAGCATCCCCGCCGACCTTTACTCCGCCGACACTTATACATCTTGTTTTTTTACGATCAATTTTCATAAAAAACACTCATACAAAACAAGAAACAGAAGAAATTAACCGCCGATGAACAGTGATAAACGCTGATAAAGAATTATAATTATCCCGCCTCCAAAGGAGGATAAACATCAATCACTCTTCTGTATCCATCTGCGTTCACTTGTCCTGCATAGCTCTTAGAGCGACGCGGGATCCCGGGCATCTAGCGCGGGAGCGCGGGCGGTTAAACTCTTCCTCTGCCTCCATTTATCACTTATTCGTAACGGAGCCGACGGCCTCAACTTTGTTCGTATCGGAAACAACAACGGCTTCCGCGGCAGCCCTGCTCTTCCTGCCGAATATCTTCTTTATATTCAGGATATCGCGAAAAGTAATGAATAATATTGCACCAATCAGCAGGAAAGCAAAGAAATTGACCAGAGCGTTCACCAGCTTGGGATTGGCTCTTCTCCTTGTTATTCCCTCCCAAAGAGCGAAGACGATATGGCCGCCGTCCAGCACAGGGATTGGCAGAAGATTGACAATTGCCAGATTCACGTTGATGAATCTGATAAAGCCCAGAGCGTTCAGCAGGCTCATTTTCATTGAGAGCCACAGCATGGTCAAGATCATCACAGGGCCGCCCAATTCGCTGGCAGCACTGCTTGACTCGGCTGGCGTAACAAGTGCCTTCAGTATCCGGAATATCTGCATAGCGTCATTTTGCAGCTGTTTCCAGGGATCTCTGAATTGCATCCATGGAGACGTACTGACCTCACCAAACTGAATACCGCAATCCAGCTCATCGGCAACTGAAGCCGGGGTGAGATCAACCGTTATATCCGCACCTTGCCTTGCAACCACCAAATGCAGCTTCTTGCCGGCGTTTTGCCTGATCACACTGCGCACATCATCAGTCATTACTCCGTCGATGCTCTTTATTACATCGCCTTTCTGCAAACCGGCAATGTCTGCAGGCCTGTTTGTGAACACCTCGTCTATCATCGGGCTGAGATGGCCATTCTTTTCTGTGAACTTGACACCAATCTGACCGACCGGCTTGAATGCCGGCACCAAATTAACGCTCAATTGCTTATTGCCACGCTCCAGCAGAAGACTCACATCTCTGCCTGTCTTATCTTTTAGAACCTCAGTAAAACCGATCATACTGTCGACTTTTATGCCGTCGACCTCACGGACAATGTCAGCCTTCTTAAGCCCTGCAGCGGCAAGCGGCGAATTTTCGTCGACTTTGCTCACCGCTACTATATCGACAGGATGTATGCCTGGAACTCCATAGCGGTGGTTGACTTTGTCGATAAGCATCGGCAGCGTGACCTTCCTGACGCTATCACCTGTCTGGAGCGTAACTTCTGCTTCTTTATCATTCTTATGCTTCAGCACGCACTCGACGATATACTCGTACCAGCTGCCGACCTTCTGATCTCCGACTTTAAGGATCACATCGCCCGGCCTTACTCCCAGTCCATAAGCGGCCGACTCCTCCTCAACAAAACCTATCCTTGCCGCATTGTCGTTGGTGATTGAAAACGGATTAAGATAGATGAACCAGGAAATGAGTATTGCCAGCAGGATATTTCCAAACGAGCCGGCAAAAGCCACGACGATCTTTTTCCAGGGAGACACATCAGGAAGCGTCCTGATTTCCTCTTCTTTCGGCTGAACTTTATCAGCCTTTTCCACTGCCGGCTCGGCTTTCGCTTCTTCCTTCTTATCTCCTGCCGACTTCTCACCTTCTGCGCTCTGAACACTTGACATCCCAGTCGGATCCAGTTGAGGCAGAGCCACATATCCACCCAGTGGTATCCAGCCGATTTTGAACCATATGTTCTTTATTTTCTTCTTCCATATAGCGTGCCCGAAGCCGATTGAAAAGACATCGATGACCATCTTGAACCGGAAGGCGGTAAGAAAATGTCCTAATTCATGCACAAAAATAGTCAAGCCGAACAGAAAAAGAAGCAACACCAGATAGAACAGGTTGCTAAAAATCATCCTCAGAATATCTACTATGCTGTAATCCACTATTTACATCCTTTCAGCGAGAACCCTCGCCCACTTGTCAGCTTCAATAATCCCGTCCAGTCCGGGGTCCTTAACCGGCTTATGCCGATCCATTACTCTGGCGACCATCTTCCATATACCAGAAAACGGCATATGTCCATCAAGGAACTTCTGAACTGCAATCTCATTGGCGGCATTCAACACCACCGGCATTGTGCCGCCGATGATGGCGGCGCTTCGGGCAAGGCCAAGACACGGGAAGCGCTTCACATCAGGCGCTCGGAAATGAAGAGTCCGGATATCTGTAAGATCCAGTCTCGGCAGGCCGGTCTCATATCGCTGTGGATGCGTCAGCGCATACTGTATGGCAAAACGCATATCCGGCAGACTCAACTGCGCAACAACACTGCCATCGACAAACTCGACCATTGAATGAACTATACTCTCAGGGTGGATGACAACATCTATCTTTTCATATGGAACATCGAAAAGCCAGCGCGCCTCCATGATCTCAAGGCCTTTATTCATGAGAGTGGCAGAATCGACAGTGACTTTACGGCCCATATTCCAACGCGGATGGGCAAGGACCTGTTTCACTTTTACCTTATTGAAATCGATTTCAGGCTTGGCCTCGAACGGCCCGCCTGAAGCCGTAAGAAGTATCCGCGCCAATCTGCTTCTTGACCCGGTAAGCGAACCTGTCTCCTGCAGACACTGGAACACAGCACTATGCTCGCTATCGACAGGCAGAAACTGCACTTTTTTCTTTTTTGCGAGTGCCGTAACCAGTCCACCTGCCGCGACCATAACCTCCTTGGTAGCAAGGGCTACATCAGTCCCGCTCTTCAGCGCAGATATCACAGGCTTCAGCCCGGCCATTCCGACAACAGCACAAAGGACTATATCATCCTCGCCGGTACCGGCAAGTTCCGCCAGCCCCTCAGGCCCGCGAAAGACAGTCACCCCGCGCGGAGCAATCATTGCGCATTTTCGCGCTGATTCCGGATCAGCAACGGCCACACGCTTGACATTAAAGCGTTCGGCCTGCTCCAGCATCTTGCGGAAGTTATTCTGGACCGCAAGGCCGGTTATCTTGATACGACCAGCCAGCGCGCTTGCGACTTTAAGCGTATTCTCTCCGATGGACCCGGTACTGCCTAGTAATGTTACTTTCTTCATGACAGGAAATAAACCGTGTAAAAGTAAAGAGCTGGCGTGGCAAAGAGCACGCTGTCAATCATATCAAGTATGCCGCCCATGCCAGGGATGATCGTGCTGGAGTCTTTCATTTCCGCGGATCGCTTCAGCAACGACTCAAACAGGTCTCCAACAACGCCAAGGAGAGGGAGAACTAAACCTAGAATAATTGCATCATGAAGCTCCATGGTAATCCAGCCAAAATGCCCCTTTGTAGCATAAAAGAAAATCAGGCTTGCTATAAGAGAAGTGGCCATTCCTCCAATGAAACCTTCCCATGTCTTTTTTGGCGAGATTCGCGGCATCAACTTGTGACGGCCAATGGCACTGCCGATGAAATAAGCGCCGACATCACTGAGCTTCACAACCACCAGCAGATAGATTATCAGCCACTTGGCAGGCGACAACTCGTGATGGACCAGTGACATATCTCCCCATGCCGCAACTATCCTGGTAAAATAGTTAAAAAGGAACGGCACATAGCATATGCCCAGGATCGTGCAGGCAATGGTAGCAAGCGGCTTATCATTGTCTTTCTGCGGAAACTGCCGAAAAAACACCAGCACGAGGGATGACAGGAGGATGATATTTTCCATCATATATCCCTTATGTATCTCCTCCTGCGACATGGCACCGGTAAGGAAAGTAGCGGAGATTATCGCCGTACCGCAGAATATGCCGAGATACCGGAACACCGGAATACCGGCACGGTTGACCAGCACATAGAACTCGAACTGTGCCAATGCTGATATGATAGCTATTATGAACCAGGACCCTATCGGAGGCAGGAAGCAAATACCCGAAAGCAATAGCACACCAGCCAATATCCCGCTTATTAATCTCAATTTCATTGTTGCGTTCTCCTCCCCCCGGCTTAGCAGACGATTAATCTACAGCCGACTGCGCCAGCCTTAACCTTTACGAAGACCCGCCAATTTTGGGCATCCTCATGGATGCTACTTCACATCCCCGAATCTGCGCTGACGTCTTCCATACTCATGGATCGCTTTTGCGTATTCATCATCATTGAAATCAGGCCACATGACGTCCGTAAAATACAACTCACTGTACGACAGCTCCCACAGTAGAAAATTGCTTATCCTGATCTCGCCACTGGTACGCACCATCAGATCCGGGTCCGGTATATCAGGATTGTAAAGATAGCCACCAAAGCACTTCTCATCGATGTCGTTAACATTCATTTCGCCGCATTTGACTTTCTCGGCTATCTTCTTTGCTGCATCGACGATCTCAGCTCTGCCGCCATAGCTCAGGGCAAGAACGAGCTGTCCTTCATCATACTTTTCAGTAGCTTTCATCACCCGTGCTATCTCACGCTGGGCCGAACGGGGAAGATCACTGATCCTGCCCGTCACGCGAAGGCGCAGACGGCTCTCATGGAATTCAGCCTCTTCCCTCTTTAGAAAATGCTCCAGCAGAGACATAAGCGCCTTGATCTCAAAACTGGGCCGGGCCCAGTTCTCAACGCTGAATGCGTAAAGCGTCACATACTTGACGCCCCACCTGCGTGACGCCTTGAGAATACGCCTCACATTCTCCGCACCGGCTTCATGCCCTTTGACGCGCGAAAGCCCCTTTGCCTTTGCCCAGCGCCCGTTTCCATCCATAATAATGGCTACATGGCACGGAACCTTCTCGAACTTTATTTCAGGGTGCTTGATCATTTATAAATTGCCGAATTCTGCCTGTTATTTAACGGCTCGGCCAGAGGCCTCGCCCTACCTTTCGATAAATCCAAGTAGGGCTAACCAGCCTGCCCTGCGTAGCCCTGAGCTTTCCGAAGAGGCGAAGCATGGGTCCACGGTGAGCCGTTTTTTTCAGTTTTCAAGTTACAGCTCAATCATCCCGGTGCTTGATACAAGCACCGCTACATTTCTGTTAATTTTGATCTCTTTCTGCACTTGTAACTTGTCACCTGTCACTTGTCACTCTTATACCCTACAACGCGATCCGGAGCGTACTCTCTCTCTTGGCGCCGACAGAAAGTATCCCCAATTTCACACCTGTAATCTTGCAGAGATACTCTACATATTTCTTCGCCTTGGGCGGGAGGTCCTTATATCTGGTCACTTCCTTAGTGGAAGTGTTCCAGCCGGCAATCGACTTATATATCGGCTTACAGCGCGCAAGCATGGCGGAAGAAGCTGGGATGGTATCCAATCGCTTGCCGTCACATTGATATGCCACGCACACCTTTATGGTCTTTTGGTTGTCCAGCACGTCTAGCTTTGTCATTGCCCAGTAGTCAACTCCGCTGATCATTGCGGAATAGCGCGCAACAACTGCATCAAACCACCCGCAGCGACGCGGCCTGCCTGTTGTCGCACCGAATTCGCCGCCTTCAGTCCTCAACTGTTCGCCGGTCGCATCCAGGAGTTCTGTCGGGAACGGCCCCTCCCCCACGCGCGTGGTGTAGCACTTGATGACGCCTATGACCTGATCGATTCTATTTGGAGGCACGCCGGTACCGGTGCAGGCACCGCCGGAGGTGGCATTGGATGAAGTGACGTAAGGATATGTCCCGAAGTCGATATCCAGCATCGTCCCCTGAGCACCCTCAAATAGTATCGATTTACCTTTGCGCTCTGCGTTGTTAAGGATCGTGATAGTATCGGTGATGTAAGGAGCAAGTCTTTTAGCCGCTTTGGTGTATTCCTTGATGATACTGGCTTTGTTCAACAGTTGTGCGCCACCGGCCTTAAGCTGTGCATTGGCACAATCAATCCTGGCGCCCAGCTCTTTGGCAAAACTCTTGTCCAGCATGTCGCCCATGCGTAGAGCAGTCCTGATGATCTTGTCACCATATGCAGGACCGATCCCGCGCTTGGTTGTTCCGATCTTCCTGCCGCGACCGGATTCTCTGAAAGCGTCCAGCGCTTTGTGATAGGGACAGACCAGCGTCGCCCTGTCACTGATGAACAGGCGGCCCTTGCAGTCAATTCCCTTTTCCTTGAGCTCATCCATCTCGGAGAGCAGTCCGATGGGGTCAACCACCAGTCCATTACCGATGATACACTTCTTACCCTTGTGCAATATTCCTGACGGTACGAGGTGGAGCACGTATTTCTCGTCACCGATCTTTACCGTGTGGCCGGCGTTATTGCCGCCCTGAAACCGTGCAACAATGTCGACCTTATTACTAAGGACATCTATGACCTTGCCCTTGCCTTCGTCACCCCACTGCGCACCGATAAGTACTGTATTTGCCATAAATCCTCCAAACCAAGATTACATAGTATAATGTTAAAGGTATAATGCCTTATACTTTACACTTTCTACATTTCACTGCCTTCATTGCTTCTTCCCTATCCACACAGGTAGGGCACACCCCGCACGGCCGTTCCCCGCCTTTATAACAGGACCACGTCTTTGAGTAGTCCACGCCCATTCCCAACCCAAGCCTAACGATTTCCGCCTTAGCCATTCCCATGAATGGAGCATGCACAAT
>CAMCYG010000114.1 GCA_945883775.1 Victivallis vadensis | reverse complement strand
AGCCCAAATCAGCATTATCAATATATTCCTTGGAGAGGGATCCAAGCTCGTCATCGTTTCCGCCTGGAATGAAGAAATCGGCACTGCCATCATGATCAGAGAGTGCTATATTATAGCGTTTACCTATGGGCCTAAGTTTTTCAATGGGTTCAAACGACAGAATCTCCACATCCTTGCGACAACTATGCTGTAGCAGTTTTGCCATCTGGCTGGTGTTTGCTCCGGCGTCAATGAGCGTGCCTGGCAGTGGCATAGATCTGGTGAACTGATAGTAATTCCAGACTGCCATCATCGGATTAATACACTGGGGCAAGAAGCGTCGCAATGGCTGTCCAACCGCCCGACAGTATTTGAACCCGGCGTGCAACTGATAGCAGAGTCTGTTGATACCGACCGGACTAAGGTGGTAGGCGTGTATTTTCAAAACTTACTTCTTTGTCTGTCAGTTTTAAAATCCTTTAAATGACCGAATACGGCACCGGCACCCCGCGCGAGAAAAGCAAAATCACGGTAGCTCCGGACAGCTTTAACCCGCTGCCATATATACTGCGGAGTCAGAAATATATTGTAAATGCGATTGCAAATCTCGCGGATCTCTTCGGGCCGCATCGGCGTTTTCAGAATAGGTTCACTCATGTCGTAACGTTCATATTCGGCGGGATCAAACAGGAAACCATCATTCTGTAGTGCTTCTTTATATAACGGAGTTCCCGGGTAAGGAACAACCGTTGTGGATTGCAGCAAGTCTGCGTACCCGTTTTTCATCAGAAATTCAGAAAGGCGAAAAGTGCTAAGGGCATCCTCGACGCGTTCCCAAGGATAGCCGACAATCATGGTTAGATGAACCGTCAGTCCTGCTTTCTTTGCGAGTTTACAGCCTTCTGTGATATCCTCTACCCGCGTTCCCTTGACCAGCCTGTCCAGGGTTTGCTGACTGGCGGATTCAAGACCGAACTTCAACAGACGGAATCCAGCTTTTTTCATCAGCTGGTAATCCTGTAGTTTCAGCGCTCCGAACCGCATATTGCAGGAATATTTGATCTTCTTGTTTAATTTGCGGTTAATCAGCCCCTCGCACAAATCAACCAGCCATTTCCCCGTATTCAATGTTCCAGAGTCATCGAATATTTCTTTAACATTGAACTTAGCCACCAGCATTTCAATCTCATCGAGCACATTTGCAACAGGGCGCACACTGAATTTCGGGAACAAAGTAGTCCACGAGCAGAAGGTGCATTTGCCATGCCAACAGTCCCGGCCTGACATTATGTACATAAACGGCTTGCCCTGAAGATTATACTCCTGCTGATACAGCCACCATTGCGTCAGATCTCTATCAGGAAACGGGGCTGACTCAAGGGGCTCTCGTATACAAAAATCTGCATTGCCTGCAAAGCCGGTTTGAGTACGATAAAAAACACCATCTGGCACAGGCCCACCATCCTGCAAGAATTGGAGCAGCCGTTTCAATGCAAAATCATAATGCCCGCCGCACAGCACATAATCGACATTACAGCGCTGCATTGTTTCTTCAGGAAGAGCAGTGACGTGATCTCCGAGAAGCACCGTCTTTATCAGCGGGAATCTTGATTTAATTTCATTGATTAACGCCCAATGCTGGCGGATGACCGGGGTTTTCGATTCAAAAACAAAGAGATTTGGGTCAAACTGATCAAGATAATCAAAGAAACGATCTCTGGATATGTCGGACGCTATACTATCCACCCATTGTACATCGTGCCCCATGTTTCGCGCCCATGTCGCCGCTGTGGCCAGAATAACCGGGTATATTTTGGTCGGATTACTGAACCATTGAAACTGGCGGTTCTGAGAAAGCAACGCCAAACCCTTGGTAGAGCTCGTCGGCGGATATCCTATTAGTATTTTCATATTATTAACTGTTCGCTAAATGTGATTTTGTATAATATACAAGAATCCGAAAAATGAAAGGAAAAGATTACCATGGGTAGCCACAGAAAGAAAGTCGGGATTATATACCGCTATGGAGTAGTCGATCACATCGAATTGTACCCAATCATACCTGATCTATTGCGTGAGCTTGGGTCCCGGGCTGATGTCTTTTACATCGGGCCAAACAGAGCTAAGATCGGCAAGCAGCACCATTATCCTGGCGTGCAATATGTTCATATCCCTTTTCGGGTCGAACGTAAAAGTTTCCGCGAGAAACTTCTCAAAGCCTTGCTTTGGTACCTGTATTTACCTTTTATTGCATTATACTGCCGATTTAAAAAGATGGATATCATATGGATTGACGAAAGCAGTTTACCAACGCAGGCCAGAATCGTGCAGGTATTTTCAGGCTGCCGCGTTGCGCAAACGGTTTGCGACTTTTTTATCGATATCTACAAAGAGCAGTCATTGCTGTTAAGGTCGCTCGCCGGATTACTGGATAGAATTGACCGCCATTCATGGAAGAAATCTGCCGGTATATTTACGCGCACCGATGCGATGCGACAGTATTTGAAAACACACGATGTCCCCTGTGAGGTACAAACCGTGCGGGATGCTGTTCTGCCTGATCTGTTTATCCAGGTGAACGCAACAGCACTCAGGAGCCGATTGGGTTATTCCAAAGATGATGTTGTGCTGTGTCACCACGGAATCCTACACCCAAACAAGGGAATTCCGCTGTTCCTAGACTATTTGGCCGACTATTTTCCAAACCACCCTAATCTAAAATTTCTGATTATTGGAGACGGCCCCGCCCGTTCTGACGTTGAGTCAAAAATCACCAGACATGCCATGCAGGATCGTGTTATTATGACGGGATGGCTGTCTGATCACGAACAGGTAAACCAGCACCTATGCGCAGCGGATATCGGCCTCGTCATGAGACTGGCTGAGTTTCACGATCACTTTCATGTAACCGGGGCATGTGTGCATTGCATGATGGCCCAGTTGCCTGTACTATCGGTTAACCTGAGAGGGGTCATGGAGATAATACAGAATGGCGAAGAAGGCTATATTTTCGACCCGAACGACAAGAATAGCCTGTTTTCTCAACTGGATAAGCTGCTCGATAACAAAGATGAACGTATCCAAATGGGCTTGAAAGGTCGTAAAAAGGCCCTGGCCATGTTCAACCCGCATGACATTGCCATTCAGACAGCAGAGCTTATCATGAAGTGGGCCCGCTAAACAGCTCACATCACCATCGACTCACTGTCGCCTTGAAATATAATGCGGCTGCCTTCAGGACTGAAACGGAAGACAACCTCATTAAGCTCTTTTAACTTTTCCCGCACTGCCGCCTGTCTCGGAGGTTCAACATATAGACAAAGAAAGCCGCGTCCACCCGCTCCAAGAATCTTACCTCCAATCGCCCCGGCGGAGCGGGCTGTCTCGTAGGCCTGATCAATAGATGGATTGCTGACCCCCGAGGAAAGAGAGCGTTTAAGCATCCAGGATTCATGCATCAGACGTCCGAATGCGGCCAAATCCCCACCGTCCGTTAAGATTTGCTCAGCGTCATCAACCATCTGGAGCATGTTGAGCAGGGCGGATTTGTTCGCCACTGCTCGAGAGGCCTGCTCACGTAGAATGCATTCCGCAGAACATTCAGTGCCCATAAAAAAAAGAAGCAAGCTGCGTTCAAGTTCATGCAGACACTCAGCGTTCGCGCCAATGCTTTGAATCTCTACGGGACGGTCTCCGGCGAAGTTGATTCGCCTGAATCCACCATAAGCAGCCGCATATTGATCCTGCCAGCCGCCAGCATCTCCGACCCTCTCTCGCTCCACGAGAATGGCCTGACGGGCAAGGATCTCGGGAGTTGCTCGTTCCCCGCGGAAGGCATGCAGGGCATTCAAGAGCCCTACCGTAAATGCAGAAGAAGATCCTAGCCCCGTCTGCCCTGGCAAATCAGCGACATGGGAGATTTCGATCCCGTCCTGCTGATTCAAAAACAGCAAGGTTTCACGAATCAAAGGGTGTTCAAATTCATTGGGAGTCAGCACGGACTCTGTGCGTGAATAACTGGCACGAAACCGATGTTTAAAGAATGGCGTCAAATGGTGCACAGATATATAGCAGTACTTATTGATCGTCGTGGAGAGCACGGCACCGCCGTGGTTTCGGAAAAACTCGGGGAAATCGGTTCCGCCGCCAAAGAAACTTATCCGAAACGGTGTCCTTGAAATAATCATTTCAGCACAATCTCCCCTCGCTGTACTTCGCCGACAAATCGTTTCACGGACGCTTCCGTCGTAGGCAATTCCAAACAAGTCGACACTTTTCCAAGATTGAGCTCTGCCCGTACAAGCGGCAGCGAATCCGCCTGCTCTGCTACGTCAACCCCAGCCCATTCGGCAATCTGCCGTACAGATACGGTCCCTAATGCCGACATATTCATCACCCCGTTCGGTTGAGCCACTTCGCAAAGATCAAACACACATCGCGCCATATCGCGCGTGTCCATCAATTGAAACTCAGAACCGGGATGCACAAATACATTCCCATCCGTAAGAAGATCATAGACCGCATTCTTCTTGAGATTCGGACCGACAAAACCGCCTAATCGCAAGATAAGATAACGCGGAGCATAATGCTTGACCAACTGTTCTGCCATCCACTTATGAAACCCATAATGTGTCATTTTGTCCGTCTGTAACTCGACATCTTCAGCATTACACGCGGGGTTTCCCTCGGATGGATAAACTGCCCCGCTGGAAAGTTGAACATAATATCCAAACCGAAAATCCTGTAGCACCCTCATCACACTCCCGACAGACGCATCAAAGCCCTTGGCCGGATCCTGGGTATCAAGGAACTTCCGTGAGTTTCCTGCCGCATTGATTAGCAGATCAGCCTCTTTCCCGATGTGCTGCAGGTAATTATTGCGCGTCACCGATACAACCGCATAACCTCTGCAAACGGCTTCTGCAGCAACAGATGATCCAAGAAATCCAGAGGCACCGACAACCAGACAACATTTCATACATACTCACCATGAATCATGATACCTGTCCCCGTAAATTCCTGTAATTATAATCTGAATTCTGGTTTCTCACTACAAATAAACGTATTCCTGATAATATTCTGCATTGGTCGTTCAAATTTTAGAAACGTTACGTATGCAATCGGGATTAGCGTCAAAAAATAAATAAGAAGGTATTTGGAGCTCAAATAGAAATCTGGTTCCAGTATGTTAAAACTCACCATAAGGCCAAAAATCAACTGAAGCGGAAAGTGCAGCAAATAAGACGCATATGTTATGTCCCCAATCCATGAAAGTGGCTTTAACAATGAACCTTTTTTTATCTCGATAAGGGCAAGACTGAGAACGGTAAGGGGGAAAAGGATAAACAACGGGAAACCGGTTAAAAATATGCCCCCAAGCAACCCGGCGCAACGTATCATTTTGCTTAAATCAATCAGATAGCAATTAATAAAAACAGAAAACCAAGAAATGAAAGTCATAAAATAGAATAGCTTTGCTAATTGCTTGTATTTTCCTGACACCGCATTCGTTAAGTAAAACACTAATCCACCAAGAAAAAACATCGCCAAAGCAACGAACAGCGGATGAGAAATCGCAAATCCAAGAAGGCATGAGAAGACAGGAACCGCTAGACAGAATAACCACCCCCCCTTGCCAAAATAGGCAACCATGAAAAACACCAGATAAAGCAACGCCTCTATAGATACAGCCCAGATAGGCGCGTTAAATGACCATCCACGCTCGAAACCCCAAGCTGATACGAGGCCAAGGTTAAGGAAAAAGTGGAAGACATCATTAGCCGGATAAACAAAGGCAATACCCTCTCTGGACTTATAAAGACATTGTAAACATGCTACTACGATTAGGGTAATGAGATGCAGAGGATAGAGCCTCGCAAAGCGCTGGATGCAAAATGCCCAAGTGCTCACTTGTCTTTTTTTGACAGTATCCTTATAAAGCCAAAAGAAAATAAAACCTGATAAGAGGAAGAAATACTGAACACCCATGGCTCCATTTTTATAGAAGATGCGCAGTAAATCATACAATGGCTGATTTTCTATTATAAATTGTTCGGATAGTGAGTTACCTTTGTAGGCAAAGTGTTGCCAATGCCATAGCACAACGCCCAATGAAGCAATGCCCCTTGACACATCCAGTGCATATAAACGCTTTGGCCATTGATTGTTACACATGCTGCTCATTGTTCCTGTGTTCAGGCATTACTTGCCTTTCAATTACTTAGGGCGATGGGGAACTGGTGCTCCATGATGATTAAGCAGGCATTCACGAGAACCGCCTGCGTCTACTCCTTTGATCGAGATTTGAATATTATAAGCTCCCAGTATATCGCCCATGCCGGAATGAATCGGGAAATATAGACTTCGAAGAATTCCTGAAGCAAGTTACCCCAAATAGGAATTAACGTAAACCAAAGCGCTTCACGAAAGTATAGCGAGCGACGGTTCAGAATAAATTTATTCTCACGGAACTTATCGGCTACCGCCATGTCGCATCCCGCTACCTTTTTTAATAGCGTCGCGGCCGCAAGGGAACGTTTAGCTACAGGCAGGCAGAACACATTTAAAGACAGCACCGATAGCGCATGGCGGTGGGTGACGTCGACATAGGTGCAGGGATTTGAAAAGTGAGGACAAATACACCTCACCATAGCACCATCGCGCCCGATGCGCTGGATCTCATCCAGCACCTCGCCAATGTTTTCAACATGCTCAAGAACGTTGCTCAGAATAATGTAATCAAACGAATCGTCCTCAAAAGGCCAGGGAAAGACATCTGCATCATGAACAACATCGGTATTCTCCATGCTGCGCACATCCATAGTCGTTACGTGCGGAGCCCGGCGCATGCCTCCGGCACCGACATCCAAAACCCGCATATTATCAGAGACAGGGCGCTGCATCCACTTCGCATCACGGAAAAACAAGGTATTCATTGATAATCCTCTCGACGCTCTTTAATATTCATTTGCTTTAATACCTCAAGAATACGCTCGGAGTGGGTGTTAAACGTAAAACGATACAAGAAGGATTGCACTTTTTCGACACACAGGGGCGCTGGAGTGTCGCGGAGGATTTGCGACAAGCGGTCAGCCATGCCCTGATAATCATTCGGTTCGTAGAGGTGTGCGACCTCACTGAATAATTCCTTAAAAACCGGGATGTTAGAAATGACAGCTGGGGTACCGCAAGCAACGGCCTCAAGTACCGGCAGCCCAAACCCTTCATAGTTTGAGGGAAAAAGCAGAGCGCGGGCGCTTTTGATGTATCCGATCAACTGCTCGTCGGAAACCCGTCCTATGCAGCGCACATCCTCTCGAACGTCCTCAATGGCCTCTGCGGAGACAAACGGGCGCAGATCGTCCAATGACCGAACCGCGCCAAGAAGTAAGAGAGGATAGCGTGCGCGTGACGCCTTGGGGAGCCGACGGAATGCTTCCAGATACGCGGCGGGGTTTTTTCTCCAGTTCATACGACTGATAATGCCTACAAAAAAACCATCACAGCCGGGAAGCGGAGCACAGGCAGGCACTTGCTGGATGAACTTGATATCTTCACAGAGGTAAACCACTTTGATTTTGTGGCGCGAAACCCGATAGCGCCTGACAATCTGCTCCGCAGCATCCTGTGAGATCGTCAATATTAGATCCGCCTTCAAACAACTTTGCTTAATATAGATATTGTTGTAGATGGTCGAAGCGATGCTTCGTTCCTCAGTCTCCAGCGGAACATCCAGAATGTAGCAGACTTGGGGCGTATTTCTAACACGGAACGAGATGGGCGGCAGGGCATAGAGCAGTACGTCCGGTTTGTGGCGCCGACACCAGCCCGGCAACAGCAGGTTTTTGAAGATCGCATCAGCCCAGATGGCTGCCAGCAGGCGGCCCCACGCTGTGGACGTCCACAGCCGGTCAGCCATGGCATTGTAGGGCTGCATCACTAGATCGGGAGCGTGGACCGACAGGGCGCGCATCAGATTGTCGAGAACTCGCTGACCGCCTGTACCAACCCCAG
>CAMCYG010000113.1 GCA_945883775.1 Victivallis vadensis | reverse complement strand
GAGGTCGCCTCCCCAGCCGTAAACATCCACGACCGCCAGAGCCAAGAGCTAAACGCCACAAACGAGAAACGTTCCCGCCACTAAAAGGTGACCGCTCAGTCGCACGCAATAATGTCAGAATACTTAACATGAAAAGTTAGCGGCATTGGGCGAGGCGTCCCTGCCGAGCCGCAGCGAGAAAACGTTGTGCTATCGAGCAGAGCACCTAATCGCAGATGCGCCCGAATTTTAGATACACCGTTATTCAGAATCAGAACCATTTCTGACTACTCTGTTGCAAACACTCCAGATGGGTTTTGCAATAGCCTTAATATATGTCGCGCTTCTGGAAACGGCGGATGATCTTCTGGCCGAAGACGGATGCAAGACTACGCCTGCCACTGCCGGGCAGGCGGAATATGTAATCATCCTTGAGCCGCGGGATACGGAAAGGATCAGAACCGACAGTATTGCACCGGATATCATCAAGAACACCCCACCAGTTGCTCTTGAACCCGGCTGATCTGCTTTGCTCGACAGCGACGGCCCCGGCGTATCCCCAGGGATACGCAAGATGCTCTACTTTTTTTCCTAATTTAGATTCGATGACTGTCCGGCTATTCAACAGATCATCGTAAATTGCCTTCTGCTGATCGCCATCCGACTCAAAAGAGCCTTTATCGCCAAGCCTCGTGCGATATTCGTATACATACTTTCGCATTACAGCAACGCCCCTGCCCGTGCGCAGAAACGCAGGAGCACCTATCTCCAGCGCGAACTTTGCGCATGCGTTGCGCAACATTTCGTCATCAAAATACCGCTTATCGGCCGCCATCCTTGAAGCCATCGCGTAAAGCGGCGCACCGCTCAGAGCCAGCCGCTCTATTTTCTCAGCCGTCTTCACCGTGGGAACGTCAGTGCCAAGATCATTGCCCATGTTTGAACCGTCATAAATACCGAGCACCTCGCTTCCGCAGAATATGCGCTCGTGATCGTAAGTGTGCGATTGAATATCGACGTTGCCACTGGCATGCAGTTCGCCGACCTGCTTCCACGTCAGCCACTGTCTGGGCATGTCGGAGGCAGCATCATTCTCCCTCATCCGGCCTGCACAGATGAAGGCAACTGCCTTCATCTTGAATTTTTTCAGTAGCGGCAGACCTACGGTATAAAGACTTTCTTCGCCGTCATCGAACGAAAGCACCACGCTTCTGCCGGCGATCCTGCCAGTGCCGGCGATATATCCATAAAGTTCGTCTGCCGTAAGCGTGCCGTAACCGTTATCAGCAAGATACTCAAGTTGCGCCTCAAAAACATCGCGGGTAATGGAATGAAACATGAATACAGGAACCTGTTTATCACCCAGATCCGCCGGCCGACCCGAAGTGACGAAATCAGGGTATGCGCCGCGTGCATACCACTGCATCTCCATCTTTAAACCTTGTATCGTCTTGTTCAGCTGGTTTCTTCCTTCGCATTTCTAATTTCTAGTTTCACGTTTCCGGTTTCTAATTTCTCTTCAGCTCCCCATGCTCAACATACCATCTGGTAGTCTGGCGGAGGCCGTCTTCTATGGAATACTTGAATTTATAGTCCAGCTTCGCTCTCAACTTGGATGTATCAAACCATCTTTCCTTGGTAAAAAAGGCCACTCTTCTGCGATGAAGCGGCGGATTTATACCGAACGGTTTGCATAATGCCTCACAAACCACTGCCGCGGCGACAAAAGGCTGGACCGGCAACCTGACTATTCTGTAGCTGTGCCCAAGCTCTTTCGCAATCACATCCACAATCCTGCCTATCCTGCAGGGTTCGATATTACCGAAAATAAAAGCTTCATTCTCAGCTGACTTAGTTTGCGCAGCTGTAAGCATCAGACCGACCAGATCTTCTACATGGATCATATGATAATACAGGTCCTTCTGACCAATCAGGAAAACGAACCTTTTCGAAGCCAGCTTAAACAACTTCAGGAGTCTGGTATCGCCAGGTCCGTAGATAGCAGTCGGCCTTACGATAGTGAAAGACAGCTTGTTCTCCAAGGCAAACTGTTTCAGCCACTGCTCGGCCTCCAACTTGGTTTCCTGATACTCATCGCCGGGGCTGAATCTATAATCCTCGTTTGCCGGTGGCGCCTCGATATGGCCATGCACTCCAACTGTCGATACATGTATAAACCTGCGAAAAGCCCTGTTCTTTACAGCTGCCTTTGCCAGAAGTTTTGTCCCTTCCACGTGCACCAGCCGGTTCAAATCATCGCTGGACCCGGGTTTCCTATAAACAGTTGCCAGATGGAAGACATAATCGACATCCCTGCAGGCCTCTGCAACGACCGCCTCATCGAACACATTACCGCGGAACCAGTTAATATTAAGGTCATTGAAACGATCCACGGAAGTCTCAGACCGGACGATGGCATTGATCTGTGCACCGGCTTCGGCAAGCCTCCTTACCAGCCATGAACCCGTAAAGCCTGTAGCACCAGTGACAAGCACTCTGGTTCCTTTGAAATCAATTGTCGCGCCATTTGACATTTGGAAGGCGATGATAGTCATATTGTCCATTCATTGCAAGAATGCCGTTGGCATCCGATTTTACGGATGAAGTCTTTCTTGATGTAGCTGCGCCTGTGTCAGGCGCAGTCTTTTCGGCGCATGGCACCATCCTTCGTCAAAGCACTTCGGCCCGGCAAGCATGCGCCGCTACAACTTAAACACTACATTCCAAATCTTAAAACCTAGGCTAAACGTTTTTATTGTGCCGGCACCTTGCAATGGGGTAATATACGCGCATGTTTTCATCATCATACAACATAGGCAGGATGTTCGGCATTCCGATCAAGCTCGATATGTCGCTGATCATCCTCTTTATCATGCTGTTCGACCCAAGAAGGATGATATACAGCCTTATCTTCACCATGCTCCTGCTGTTGAGCATCGTCCTGCACGAACTCGGACATTCACTTGTCGCCATCAAATATAAATGCAGGATCAAAGAGATTGTACTTATGTTCATGGGCGGTGCAGCTGTCATGGAACGTGTCCCGCGCAGGCCGATACAGGAGTTTCTTATGGCCATTGCAGGGCCGGCTGTCAGCCTGGCAATCGGTCTCTCATGTCTGTTTTTGAGTGGATATTTCATCACCAATGCCCCAACGGATCTGCAAGGCCCGGGAGGAATGGGCTACATCGGGATGGTCGAGATAATAAAAGATATTGGCAGCTTGAACATGGCACTTGTAGTCTTCAACCTTCTGCCTGCTTTCCCAATGGATGGCGGCAGGATATTCAGGGCCATGTTGACCCCTAAATTCGGCAGGATCCGCGCAACCAGGTATGCCGCCAATATGGGCAAGCTGTTCGCGGTTCTTTTCATTGTAGTCGGACTTAACCCGGAATTCATCTCTTCAAGGCCGGATGGTATCATGTGGTCTCTAGTCATAATCGGCGTATTCATCTTCATTTCTGCCGGCAGCGAATACCGTATGGTCGTCCAGGAAGAAGCGATGCGGAACAATCCTTTCAGCTCCTTCTTCGTGTCGCCCGAGCAGGAAGAAAATGTCGGCCAGACGGACAAGGATGACGATCAGGTCACCATCAGCCCACCGCCTTACAGGAAGGGAGAGGAGGACAAGACGGATATCTCCTACGATAAGAAGAACCCTTTCGACAATTTCTTCGGTCGCAAGAAGTAAGAGGACAAGGAGCGCTGTAATGAAGAAAATACTACGGAAGAGTAAGCGTCAGAGGGGTCCTGCTGAAGATTCCCGGACAAGGCTCCACCAATCTCATTCCTTCAAACGTCGACACCATCTTCCAGGATCTCAAGCGCATTCAGAATGTCAAATGGGTTTCTGGAGAATTTGAAAACTGGACAGATGCTACCGGCTCCTGGCTTCCGGTGGGCCAGCAGAAGGGCTCGCAAAAAGCCGGAAACGAAGAACGGAGCGCATCTTCATTTGATTTATCCAAAGATACTTGATAGACACTTCATCACTTAATGAAAAACAAAGCGCTTACAAGATGGACCAGCGAGGATTCGGCCGAACTTTACAACGTTCGTAACTGGGGCGCCGGTTATTTCGACATTTCCGAGAAAGGCCATGCGGTGGTCAAACCATACGGCGAGGGCTCGGATGTCGCCATAGACCTGATGGACCTGGTCGACGATATTCGCAAGAAAAACACTAGCATGCCGGTCCTGATACGATTCGCCGACATCCTTGCCTGTCAGATCAGGCTGATCAACGAAAGCTTTCGCAAAGCTATTAAGGAAGCGAAATACGGCGGCTCCTACCGGCCTGTCTACCCGATCAAGGTCAACCAGAAACAGCGCGTCATCCAGGATATCATGGAGTTCGGACGAAAATATCACCACGGCCTCGAAGCAGGCAGTAAGGCCGAACTTATTGCAGCCATATCGAATATAAGCGATTCGGACTCATACGTAATATGCAACGGATACAAAGACGAGGAGTTCATAGACTTGGCCCTCATGGCACTGAAAATGGGTATTCAAACTTTCATCGTCATAGAAATGCCCAGCGAGCTGGCACTCGTTCTGGAGCGCGCAAAACTTCTGAAGGTCGAGCCGCGACTTGGGGTAAGAGCTAAACTTTCCGCGCGCGCCGGCGGGCACTGGGACAGTTCAGGCGGAGACAGGAGCAAGTTCGGTCTGGACTCTTCACAGATCATCGACCTTGTCGACGACCTACGGAAAGCCAATAAACTTGCGTGTCTGGAGCTGATGCACTACCACGTAGGCAGTCAGGTATCGGACATCAAACGCGTAAGACAGGCCTTGCAGGAAGCCTGCCGATTCTATGTCGAACTTGTCCGCGAAGGCGCAAAGATGGGCATACTCAATATCGGCGGCGGACTCGCTGTAGATTACGACGGTTCACGCACCAACTTTGCCAGCAGCTGTAACTATTCCGTGCAGGAATATGCCGCAGATGTGATAGAGGTCGTGATGAAGGCCGCCAACGATGCCGGCATACCGCATCCGATCATAGTCAGCGAATCCGGCAGGGCGACGATCACCCATCATTCCATACTGATATTCAACATCCTGGATGTGAGACGCTTTGAACCGCACACCCTCCCACCGCTTAGCGAGGCGAAGATCGAGAATGAAACGCTCAGAAATCTGATAGAGGTAAAAGACATCCTATCCCAGCGAAATTTCCAGGAAGCATATCACGATGCGCTCTACTACAGGGATGAAATACGGTCCAGCTTCCACATGGGCAAGGTATCTCTCAGGGAGCGCGCGCTTGCCGAGGATATTTTCTGGCATATCGTCCGCCGGATAGCCAACATGATCCCCAACCAGAATTACGTTCCTGATGAGATGGAAGGCCTGGAGCCGGCCATTGCTGACGTCTACTACGGTAATTTCAGCCTGTTCCAGTCTCTGCCGGACTCATGGGCCGTCGACCAGCTCTTCCCGATAATGCCGATCCATCGCCTGACCGAGATGCCTACAAGACAGGCCGTCATCGCCGATATAACCTGCGATTCCGACGGCAAGATAGACACTTTCATCGACCTGCATGACGTCAAAAAGATCCTGCCCCTGCATGAGCTTGACGATAATGAATATCTGCTGGGAGTATATATGGTAGGAGCATATCAGGAAACATTGGGCGATATGCACAACCTGCTTGGCGAAGTAAACGTCATACACGTCCGCGTCAACAAGCAAGGCAAGATCGAATACGTCAGGGAAGTGCCAGGCGACAGCGTTGAGAACGTACTCAAATACGTCGAATATAATCCGAAGAAAGTCATGCGCCATATCAACCGCACCGCTGACAGGGCTTTGCAGTCAAAGAAGATTTCCTCTGAAGAGAAGAAGAAATTCGTGCAGACCTTTGCCGTCGGCATGAAAGGCTATACCTACTTCGAAAAGTAGAAAATAATCCGGACGGATTAATTTCTACCTCAGGTTCTGGATTTCCTGTATCTGCTTATCAGATTGTTGGTCGAGCTGTCGTGCTTCAGGACAGGCTCAGCTTGCGCAGAAAGTTCGGGCAAAATCTTATTCGCAAGCACCTTTCCAAGCTGAACGCCCCACTGATCGAACGAATACACATCCCAGATCACTCCCTGAACAAAGACCTTGTGCTCATAGAGCGCAATCAGCTTCCCAAGCATCGCCGGATCCAGCTTCTCAGCCATAATAGAGTTTGTGGGTTTATTGCCCTCGAACACCTTGAACGGGACAAGCTCAGGCGAATTCCCTTCAGCCTCGACCTCTGCTTTTGTCTTTCCAAATGCCAACGCCTCCGTCTGCGCAAAGAAGTTGGACATCAGCTTGTCATGGTGATCCGATATGGGGTTCTGCGACTTCACAAAACCTATAAAATCAGCCGGTATCAGCTTTGTTCCCTGATGGATGAGCTGGTAGAATGCGTGCTGACCGTTCGTGCCGGGCTCTCCCCAGATGATCGGCCCCGTCTGATAGTTGACTCTGTTCCCGGCTTTATCATTACACTTACCGTTGCTTTCCATATCCATCTGCTGAAGATATGCGCTGAAACGGCTCATATACTGGTCATACGGCAGTACGGCATGCGTATCGGCACCATAGAAGTTGTTGTACCATATTCCCAGCAAAGCAAGAAGCACCGGCATATTCCGATCAAACGGCGCTTCGGCGAAATGCCTGTCCATTGCATAGAAGCCATCAAGCATCTTGTTGAAATTCTCAGGACCGATGGCGATCATCAGGGGAAGCCCGATCGCTGAGGTCAGGGAATACCTACCACCCACCCAATCCCAGAACCCGAACATATTGGCAGTGTCTATCCCGAATTTTCTGACCTCAGCCTCATTGGTAGATACCGCAACAAAATGTTTTGCCACCGCCGCCTGATCCTTCAACACGTTCAGAAGCCAAGCTCGCCCTGTTTCGGCGTTGGCCATCGTCTCTTGTGTCGTAAAGGTCTTGGAGGCGACAATGAAAAGTGTTTCAGCCGGGTCTAGTCCGTGCGTCTGCTCGGCAAAATGCGTCGCATCGACATTGGAGACAAAACGCACTGATATATCCCTATCGGAATAGGACTTCAAAGCTTCATACGCCATTACGGGGCCCAGATCTGAGCCGCCAATACCGATGTTGACAACATACCTTATCTTCTTTCCTGTATATCCGCGCCACTCACCGGAACGCACACGCTTACAAAAGCCGGCCATTTTCTCCAGTACAGCGTTTATCTCCGGCATCACATCCTTACCGTCGGCAATGACCGGCTTATTCGCCCTGTTCCGCAGAGCGGTATGCAGAACAGCACGGTTTTCAGTCTTATTGATCTTTTTGCCTGAGAACATATCGTCGATTGCCTGCTTCAGCCCACGCGCTTCGGCCAGCGCAACAAGCGATTTCATGCAATCCGCATCTATCATATTCTTGGAGTAATCCAGGAACAAGCCCTCAGCCTCCATCGAAAAGCACGGCCCTCTCTGCGGATCAGCGCTGAAGAGCTCTCTCAAGTTGCGCTTCTTCATCGCACCATATAGTTTACCCAACGCATGCCACTCAGTCATATCTGTAAGATTAGTGCTCATAATGTCCTTTCTGTTGCAACCACTCAGATGTTCCGATCTCCCGTAGATGCGTTGCTCGTCGACGCCCGCGGGCGGCGCATCCGCCGTCGCCAAGGCTATGGCGAGACAAGAGCACCGCCCCTACAAAGCACATCTGAATAACTCAAACCTGTTTTGATATTCGAATCCGGCAACTTTATGCTCTTTCACCCGTTTTTCAATGAGAAACTACGCACTGATTGATGAGGAATTCGATTTCGTTCTTTTCCCCTGTAGGAGTCGATCCCCTGATCGACGATTCTGCTTGATCGCCGCAAAGTCACGTCATTCGACATGATAAAGGTTGCGGCTCCTACACTCGGAATAAATCCGTGTAAGGTTCATTCAGAGACACAGCACTCCACACCAGAAAATATTTTTCTAATTAATCCGACGGCAATATCGTACATATAGAATCAACACGGGCGCAATTGAACACCGGTCTGTCATCATA
>CAMCYG010000112.1 GCA_945883775.1 Victivallis vadensis | reverse complement strand
CGCTCGACAGCGTGCTGTATGGATCTATTTGCAAGAGAAAGAATCAATTAGCAGGGCTATTTATGCCAAACAATTCAACTGTGCCGGCAGGACTGCATTTAACGATCTGGACAAGATGTGCAGTGCGGGGCTACTCGGAAGAACTGGTGATGCTAAAAATACGATCTACACCATTAACAGGTGATTCGGGCATCAATCAGGCAATGGGATTGAAGCAACATCTGTAAGTCTCTAGTAATTAGAACTATAACAATGCAGCAGTAGCACAACAATCAGGCAACAATCAGGCAACCAATGGATATGATTTCCCCGTAGGCTAAATACCTGCGGGGTCTTTTTTTGCCCAAATAACGCTTTATTACTGCCAGCAACACTCGTATATTCTCCAGCAATAGGGAGAGTTGCTTATGCCTTACAGCCTTATCGATGATGACGTATCTTCAGTCGCGCCGGTTCGTAGCCCCAAAACCGCTTATCGGGGTGTTTGTTAGTGTCTGGCTCTCGCCATTGCTTCCACATTCGCAGGGGGCACATTGGCCAGAATCGCTTCATGACTCGGACTGATTATCACATTGGGTCCAAGCAATCGCTTGACCCGCTGTACATCGGCAGCCACTTCCTCCGGCGTGCCATTGGTCAGCAGATCCTGCGCATCAATTCCGCCAAGAAAAGTTATCCGCCCTTGAAAATCTCGAGCCAGTGTTGCGGCATCCATGTTCTTCGCCTTCGCCTGCAGGGGATGCAGACAATCTACGCCAGCATCTATCAAACGCTCAATTACGTCAAAAACCGACCCGCATGAGTGCAGAATCACCTGACATCCATGCCGGTGCCCCTGCTCAGTAAATTTTCTAAACCATGGCATAATGAACTCATCAAACTGTTCGGGACCACATATCAGGCTCAATTGTGTTCCGAAATCATTGCCGAAAAAGAACCCATCCACTTCACTGCCGGCCGCCTCGAAGAATCTTTCATTTGCCGCATAATAGAATTCACAAACCTTGTCAGTTGCCGCCTTCACAACTTCCGGATGGGTATACATCTTGACAAAATATTCCTCCATCCCGAACAGATCAGCCATGTTGTGGTAGAAACAGGTCCAGAACCCGCTCATCCGGTAGACATCACCGGCATTCTTCAAGTCCCTGATACATGAATCGAAATTCAGATACTCAGGCCGGGGCCAGGGGAAGGCTTCCACCTCCGCAATGGTTTCACACGCCGCCAATGGCGGAGCCATGTGCTTCGATCTATCCAGCCCGGAATCAAAAAGCTCCCTCCCCTGTGGATCACGGTAACCGTCAGGATAAAACTGGGGACATATCCAGCGGCAATCATCCCCCACCTTTACACGCAGTTCCTCCTCGGTCGTTGTCCCGAAATGCCTGTGCAGGATTGGCCATGCATCCGCATGCGGGTTCCCCAGCCAGAATCCGCAGCGATCCGTCTTTTTTCTCGCAATAATATTTCTGATTAATTCACGTTTTGTCATTTTATTTATTCCTCCTCGCGAATTCGCTCACCGGCACGAATCATCGCCAAAAAGCTTTCAGACGGCACATAGCCGGGAATGGAATTACCCGACCCGAGCGCATATCCCTTCGCAGTCCTCCGGAACCTCCGCGCGTTTTCAAGAACAAATGTAAAAATATCATCCGGCTTCATCCGGCAAAGGCGGTCGGTGTCAACACCGCCAAACAGCCCGATCCGGTCGCCATAGCGTTTAATCCAGTCATCGTACGGCGCAATCGCGTCTTCGTTGGAATGCTTGGCATTAATGCCAGCATCAATGAGATCATCCATTATGTCGAAAATACAACCGCAGGAATGCAGGAGGAAGGGACGCCCGGAATCGTGCACAAGTTTTACCAGGCGACGATACTGCGGAACCACATGGGCTCGCAAAGTTGCAGGCGACATCAACGGCGCGGATTTGAAACCCATATCATCGCCTATCCGGCAGACAACATAGGCATCTCCGAATTTCCCGAGAAATTCAGTCCACATACTCACCAGTAAATCCCCGATTTTCACATACAGGTCGGCAAACAGTTCAGGATCATCCACCATCATCAGGCAAAGCTCTTCATACCCCACAAGATCCTCGCTGATCTCAAAAACGCCGTTACCAATGCCGCCAACAGCTTTCATCCCGGCCGGCATCTCATCCCTCAGCGCGATGTACCGCTTCTCCGCCCATTCCCTGAAGATTCGAGGTACATCACTCCAGGGATATTTCTCAAAATCGGCCCTGTTTTGGATCGGCCCCGCCTGTTCGCCAAGCAGAGCGCCGCCGCCCGGAAGAACATCCGTAAGGCAGACTTCAAACGAAACCGTGTCGTAACCGTGATCACGAAAAAAACCATTGTAAATCCGGAAAAACTCCCTGCGGTCAGCTGAGGACCCATCGATCAGGCTGCTAAACGCCCGACCGGTAATCCGCTCCATGCTGTCCACGCCGATCAAATGTTCATAAAACGGAAGCCTTGCCGGCCGCTGATTTCTCGCCGCCATTTCAATATTGCGATAATCCGGTTCAAATTTCATAATAGTCCTCCTGGGCATAAACAACCAACATTGATCTTGCATTGTCATAACGTTATGATACATACCTGCCCCAGTCAACAATTATTTTTGAAAACTTGCATCTGACAAATCCAGATGCAATACTTAGAAAGCACGCATTGAGCGGAAATAAGATGGGATGGGAATAAACAATGAAGAAAATATCCATTAAAGATATAGCAAGGAAAGCCGGTGTGTGCATCGGCACAGTTTCCAGAGTAATCAACAATCTGGACCGTGTCCACCCTGCAACGCGCCGTAAAATACAGAAACTTATCAGCCAGACCGGCTACCGCCCTAGCTCTGCCGGCCGCGCCCTGGTTTCAGGCCGGACTCATAACATACTCGTCGTATTACACAATATAGCCGATCCATATTGCGCCGCACTGTCAAAAATATTCAGTCAGCGCTGGCACTCGCTTGGTTATAAAATGCTTCTCGGCGACTCGAATCACGACGTTGAAATGGAACGTGAACATCTCGTGCGCGCACGCGAAGGAAGTGTCGATGGCCTGCTGATCTCCCCCATCCCAGGCAGGAGCAATAAAAATGCTTACCTGGATATGGCGAAAACAGGACTGCCTTTTGTCGCCATCGACAACCAAATCTCTGGATTAGAAACCTATTGTGTTAAATACGACGATTCTGCCGCTGCATCCATTGCGGTCGATTACCTTGCAGGGAAAGGACATGAACAAATAGCATTCGCATATTCCTGGACGGATTTCCAAACCGTAAAAGACAGGCAGGCCGGATACATCGCCACGCTCAACAGGCTCGGACTGCCAGCAAGGTCGAATTTCCATTCCCCACTCTCAACAATGCGATGCGAAGCAGCGGAAGCAATCCTGAAGCTGATGAAAAGCAGGATCGCACCAACGGCCCTGTTAGCCGAAAACGAGATAATGGCGTTGGTCTGCATGAATACACTTATCCAGGCAGGCTTCAAGATTCCTCAGGATATCGCCCTGATTGCCATCGGGGACACACTTGCAGATCATTTCTCCCCCATTCCTCTGACCACCGTGTCATTGAGACATGACCTCATGTGCCACAAAGCTGTTGAAACACTTCACAACATGATCGAAAACCCGAAGGCGGCAAAACAACCTGCTGTCCAGGAAATTATCAAGCCCGAACTGATCATCCGGGCCTCTGCATGAACAATCACGCCAATCCAATTTCTTCAAACGACTATTGGTCTGACCATCTGATCACCAGCGCAACCCAGCAACTCGTTTTCAATGCCGATGGGACGCGAGATCTTGCGGACTTGTACTGCGGTTGTCCCGATTTAAGTTGTACAGTCAAGCCACTGCTGAAACCGATCGGCCACCATTTTGCGACGCGCGGAGGATGGTATGCGCGCGATCATTCGTTTCGCATCAGGGACATCAAACCCATTCGTTCGCTCGACTTCTGGCAATTTACAGAACAGCCGACTGCGAGCGGGCGCTAAATAAAACACATCCAGCAAGGCTTTTTCAGGTCGCGCGATCCGAATACCTTTCTCACCAAGCGTCTCATACCCGAAGAAGAATTCGGGGGTAATATGGTGGATCGAAATGACACCAAGAGGCGTCACGTAACGCCGTGTCCGCGCCAGGGATACGGCATAGATCGATGCTGGTATCTGGGAAACCATGCCATGATAATAGAGCGCACTTTGGAGCGACACGTATGCCGGTTGCGGAGCTGTAAGCCTGTCAGGTGTCGCCAAGAGATCAAGTCGCCCTGGAAACGCCCACACACCGCGTCGTAACGCGAGAAGATGTCCAGCTTCTGAAAGCCGGGCAAGCACTTTACTGGCATGCGCTTTTTCCAACCCCAAAATGACGGCCGCATCGCCCGTCTCCACGACAGGCTGATCAAGACGCTGAAGTCGATTCAAAGCGTCAACAAGTTTCATGTGGGATCTCCCTTCAATGCATCCACCACGCGAATGACCATTTCGTCCCATACCTCCGGCACAGCATACTGCGCTTGATATTCCTGTGATAAAAAAGATAACACCTGACTCTTGAAATCGCCGAAGGAAACAGACAAAGCGTTCTGTTGTGCTTCCCTCCATTGTTTCGGCAAAACCATTCCCTGGGTTGAAACACCGCATCGAAGCAGATGATCAAGATCAAAAATATCACGAGCCTGAGTCTGCGTGCGGTGAATCAATGCATTGACTTTTTGCCGAAATGCCACGTCTGCCGGATAATGACTGGCAAGAATAGGTGTAAGCTGATAGTCACGCATGATCAAACCATCAACCGGTTCAAATACAACCGGCTCACTCATGCCTCTGCGCGAAAACTCAATTTTAGTATGGAGAGGCAACTCTGAACTCGTTAAAGAAATAGCCAGTTTCCAGCGTTGGGTGGTCGCTGTTTGTTTTGGGGAAGAACAATACGTAATCGTCATCCCGCGGGACTGCAAGATCTTGGCAAAAGAAGCCCCTTTGATTATCTGATCAACACAATCCTGCAGTTTATCCACCGAGGTGAGCTGCACGTCGATATCCATATCTTCTGAATATCGTATACTTTTGAGATAGAAGCGAAGATTACACCCGCATTTCAACGCATAGTGCCTTTTATCCAGTTTCCGTCCCAATTGATCAAGAAACAGGAGGTGAAACTGCTCAACATAAGCAATCGTATTGAAAATAGATTTCATAAATAGACAATACACAATAAAGACTCCTGTGTCAACTAAACGTATTATCTATTTTGTGCTCGCTAGTGGTTAAAACGACTATTGTCTGTCCTAAAGAATGCTGTTTAGTTTTTCCCGGCAGTGAAAACCGCCACCTCTGAAAGGCCGATATTGGGAGCCTCGGTGCGGGTTTTCGTGATCCGCACCTCCAGCCAGGTGATTGTCCTGGCCGGAAATGCGATCTGCCGCCCCTTGGCACCATCGTCAGGCAACTCGCCAGCCTTGATCATTAAGCCGTCACTAAAGCGCAATTCGGATTCGAGCACTTGCAGCTTCTCCGTGTCGCAGCGGTCAAACAGCCAGACATGGTCAACGGTTTTCGGCGTCTTCCAAGTCAGACGGATCCAGGCTCCGGTCGATTGATTTTCTACCGCCCATTCGTTTCCATGATAACCGGAGATCACCCCGTTAGTGGGCGTCCAAACGGGATATTCCCAAGTCTGACCGAGGTTAGTGGAAACATTAAACGACTTCGACAAACTACATACAGCCGTAACGCCAGTTGTCTACAATCCTATTTCAACAACTCAGCAATCTCTTCAAATTTCGAGCAATAGTGGGAACAGAGGCTTCTGGTGCCGCTTTCGATGATGTTACCCCCTGCCATTCCCACGCAGGCGAATCCTGCCAGCACTATGGAACACACACCAGCTCCGCTATCTTCGATCCCTACGATATGATTACGATCTTCAAAATTGAGTCCAAGCCCTACCTTCGCCACTTCGGCATACAACCAAGGATGCGGCTTCGGCTCAAGCTCACCGAGCGTCCCGACGTCCCTGCCTTTCCTCATGGGGAATCCAGCCGTAATTATGGCATCATAAAAATCCACAGGATCGCCCATTTTGAGCTGACGAAATGCAGAGATTATTTCAGGCATCGCTTTCTCGTACAGGCCGGACGTTACTAAACCAATCTTGATCTGTTGATCTTTCAATATCATAAGGAAATCCTTCAGCCCGGGGGTAGGAGTAAATGCATCTGCCTTTCCACGGCCTTCCATTATTTCCTTCATCTCGCGATGGGTATGCTCAAAATACAGGCGCCTTGCCTCAACCAGCGACTTGCCCGGGCAATACTTGTTGATGCAGTACTGAAGGTGTTCCGACACACTGTGACCCGAAACATGCGACAGGTCACTGCTTTCAAGCGAGAACGACTTATCGCCAAGAAGACTGGCCGTTGTCAGCTCGATGATCCAGATCCAGAAATGCTCGCTTTGAACGCTAGTCCCGTCGAGATCCATCAGAACAGCCTTGACTGGTTTCCTGATTTCCACAGGATGGACTGGATAATAGGCTGGCCACCCGCTGGAAGAATTCACACGAGCCATAATGCGCCCGCCGGCAAACTCGACAAACTCGACCTTCCCGTCCTTCGGGGCCCACACTTTGGTGACCCCATTTTCTCCCGTCGTGAAAAACGATCCGGTATCACCATTTAACAAATGGCTATCGGCCTTACCTGTAGCCCCCGGCAAATGGTCACCCGCCGTCAACTGCTGAGAAAGAGAACTTCTTTTTGTTTTCATTTGTTGAGAATAGTAGCAAGGACCTCAAAGTTTGTCACGGTCCGCGAGAACTAATTTGCTATAATAACTTCTCAGCATCAAATAGTCAAAAAGGGCATATTCGTCAGAAACATTCTGATCGCCAAGAACATCTTGAAGAATGATCTTTGTTGTAGTAGGATAAACTGATGAAAACGTTTAGCCACTTTATGATGTTGTTATTGTTGACCGTTTCATCGGTCTTTTCAAGCCAGAGCAGTGTCTTCTATAAAGAGTTGAATTTTATAGGCGGCTATTCCGGTGAGGAAGGCTGGATGACCTCGCACGACGAACTGATGAACAGTGTTGGTTTTGAATTCCTCGATAAGTTCTCAAATGAGTTCGGTGATTACCTGACTCTTGATATCCAGGCAAGGCTGACGTATGACTTCGATCAGTATAATAATCCCGATGACGCAGCTGCTTTCGGACTCCATAACGCCTGGGCCGATTACAAAATCGGATTGAACAAGACGCTGCGTGTCGGCCATTTCGATCCGCAGTTCGGACTCGAGCCGGTGCTTGATACCCATGCGACTCTTCTGCAAACACTGGCAATGCGCGATATCGGATATAAGCAGGATTGGGGCGTAGGTTATCGCAGCGGACTTGGCGCGGTGGATTACGGCACTGCGCTCCAGATGGGAACCGGCATGGGCTTGGATCGCGACCAGAATACTTGCCTTGCTACTTTCAGATTGAGCAATCCGCCGGCAGGCGGGCTTCTCTACGGCGTGTCGTTTCTTTACGGATTAGTTCCTGAAATGACAGGGATGACCCTTATCCCTGCGCCTGAAACATCAGAGATGCTAACCAGAAAGAAAAGAATAGGTCTTGATGTCCAATATCCGGCAGGACCTGTCAACCTCAGAGCTGAAGTTACGGCAGGAAAGAACGGTGACCAGGACGTGATAGGCGCCCTGGCAGATTTGATATATGTGCCGGGCAATATGGACAATGTCGAACTTATCCTGCAGGTGTCGTCATGGAGTGAGGATCCTTCCGTAAGCAGTCAGGCCTATCAGCAAGCGGCTATCTCGGCTCAATACAGAATAAGCTCGTCCTGGACGATAAGGGCCGGGTTATTCGACCTCTTTGCTTCACCTGAAGAAGAGGATGTGCAAGGGGTATTACAACTCTATTACTTCGGGAAGGGCAGTTAACCCGATGTTCTCTTAACGTAGCCCATGAGGGCCACAACCAAAAAGATTTAGACAGAATTAACAGAATGTACAGAATGGGAAGATAATATTTTGTTAATTTTGTTCATTTTGTCAAAAATCTTTGCAGAAAAACAACCATTGACGGATAGTAGTACA
>CAMCYG010000111.1 GCA_945883775.1 Victivallis vadensis | reverse complement strand
TGCCGCAGGATGTGATTGACCGTGCGCATGAAATATTATCAAATCTCGAAGAAGGTGAGCTTGGCGAGACAGGTATGCCCAAGATTGCCAAAACGAAGCGGACGAGAATTCTTGATAACGGTATGCAGATGACTTTGTTCGGGTGATAGCATGAAAACATTTATGTTGGAGGTTAATCCTAATCCCACGTATACCGCACTTGCGGAGCCAAGTGTTAAGACAGAAGATTTTTGCCAGGTGCTCCTTCACAATGACGACCACAACGCGGCGGATTATGTTGTTGATTGCCTGATGCGTGTTTTCGGGCATAAAACGCCTCTGGCTATTAAAATAATGCTGGAAGCTCATGAGAACGGCAAGTCTATAGCCGAGGTTGAGGGCGAAAGCAGAGCAAAGAGGCATCGCGACCAGCTGCAGTCATGTGGGCTTAGCTCCACAGTAGAGAAGATATAAGCCCAGAAAGAGCAGTCAAACTACGAAACAACACAAAAGGCGCGAAATAAAGACGCTGCATATCATAGGGTTACAGCGAAACAATTATATGCTGGGCTTTCACTAATTGGTGAAAGACCAGTAAGAACTTCACCTTTGTGTGTCTGATTGATTAATGATTCTTTTCGTGTGTTTCGCGTGTTTCGTAGTTATCTGAACTGCCGGATTTAGGATAAGAGAAGAAAGTAGTAGCCAGAATTCAGAATCTCAGTGGATGCCGGCAAGGTCCCCTCTTTCTCCATTCTGAATACTTCTTAATTCACTTCTTCAGCGAGATGGTCTGCTTCACGTAAGGCCAGTATTTCTTGGTGTATACGTAGAGGGATAGGAAGTTAATTCCAAACGCAAGAGCTTCGTAGGCATATATGAAAGTGCCGTTAAGTATATTGTGTGGTGCTTCTTCGTAATGGTATATGCAGCAGATAAGCGGGAAGTTGATGATGGTCCGCAGCTTGCCTGCCCAGTTGGCGCTCCCGCTCACATTGTACATAGAACCAATTGACCGCAGAAACGTCACCCACTGATCACGGCCCAGAAAGAGTACGGTCAGGATCAGCAGAATAACAGAATCAGTGGTATGGTTATTGCGAACGGCTACGAAGACCAGCAGAGGGAACGACGCAAGATAAAAGAACTTGTCGATCAATGGGTCTGCGTGGGCGCCGAACTTTGTTTCTACATTGAACCGTCTGGCGAAGTAACCGTCAAACAGGTCGGTTATGGCCGAGCAGGCCAGACAGTAGAACGACACGTGATATATCCAGTCCTTGCCCAGGGCCTTTCCGTACAACGAATAAACTACTGCGCCGGCGACAAACAGCAGGACAAGCGGAAATCTGACTACCGTCAGAAATGTAACAAACATCAATTTAAGCTTTGTGTTCTGCATGCGTAAGGCCGTCTAACGTTAAAGGTTCAAGGTGAAAAGTAACAAGAAAACACAGTCTTCCTTCTTGCGTTCCACCTTATCCCTTATACTTTATACTTTTTTCTGCTCCTAACCTACTCACCGAGCTGGAAGCGCGCAAACCGCGGTATGGAAAGCGTATCGTTCAGCTCTTTGCTCTTTTGGGCCAGCAGCTCGGTTATCGAAGTCTTCTGCTCCTTGACGAACATCTGATTGATGAAACAAACGTCCTCGTAGAACTTGCGGACCTTGCCTTCGACGATCTTTTCGACGATCTGGGCAGGTTTGCCCTCTACCTGCTTAGCGTATATCTCTTTCTCGGATGCAAGCACGTCAGCTGGCACCTCTTCAGGCTTCAGGTATCTTGGCATTGCCGCCGCAACATGGAGAGTCAGATCTTTAGCGAGCTCGATGAGTACGGAGCTGGCAGAAGTTTCCGGCTTTGTGCAGTTAAGCTCGACGAGCACGCCGACCTTGGCGCCTTGATGAATGTAGGCCTGTACGATGCCGGGCTTGGTTCCTACATAACGGATATTACGCTTAAGTATCACATTCTCACCGATCTCGGCGATCTTGGCCACGATCTGATCTTTTACAGCTTCAGCCATAGGTGTATCCGTGTTGCATGCCTTGGCGGCGAGTTCTGCCACGAATTCCTGGAATTTGCTGTTACGTGCCACGAAGTCTGTTTCGCAATTGACCTCGATGAGCGATGCTATTGTTCCGTTGGCGGATGTCGCTGAGGCGATCAGTCCCTGATTGGCTGTTCTGGATGCCTTTTTAGTGGCAACCGCGATGCCGCGTTCCCGCAGGATCTTGTTTGCCTTTTCGATATCGCCATTGGCTTCCACGAGTGCTCTTTTGCATTCCATCATGCTGACATTCGTCATGTCGCGAAGTTTCTTTACTGTTGCTGCATCAATCTCTGCCATTTTGATTCTCCTATAAACAAATTAACATTAATAAATCTAATCACCGGCTCGGCCAGAGGCCTCGCCCTACCAGTGTTCAATGAAAGGTAGGGCGAACCGTCCACGGTGAGCCGCATTTCCTTGTCATTCTCTGCAAACTATTCTGTCTTTTCAGCTGCGGCCGTTGCCTGGACTGCTTCTTCCTGCTTGGCCTTTGCTTTCGGTGCTGCTACGGCATCTTTCTTTGCGGCCTCAGGTTTTCCGCTGGATGGCTTCCTGCCTCCGCCGGCTGGCCTTCTGCCGTCACCTTGTCTGGGCTGTCTGGGTCCGCTGCGCGGTCTTGACGGCCTGTCCGTGTTGGAGGCGTTTGTTTCCTCCGGCTTCTCGCCGGCAGCTTTGCGTGCTTCGGCTTTGGCCTGTCTTTGTTTCTCGAGTTCTACGGCAACTACGGAGTAATCCGCATTTGCCTTTTTGACTGTCTCGGCCAGAACTGAGCTGATGAGGCGGATTACCCTGGTCGAGTCATCATTACCGGGGATGATGTGATCTATCGGATCCGGGTCGCAGCATGTATCGACTATGGCGACTACTGGGATGCCAAGATTCTTCGCCTCTTTGACGGCGATAGCTTCGCGATTGATATCAATCACGAACATGAGGCCGGGCAGGGCGACCATATTGGCGATACCGCTCAGGTTCCTGTGCAGTTTCTCAAGCTCATGCCTCATTATAGAAGCATCCTTCTTGCTGAAACCTGTAAAGTTGGTTTTATCCAGCATCTCAAGCTCGCGCATTCTCTTCACGCTCTTCCGGATGGTCATATTATTGGTAAGAATACCGCCAAGCCAGCGCGTGGTGATATACGGAGAGTTGCAGGACTCTGCCGCTTCCTTGATTGCCTGTTGTGCCTGTTTCTTTGTTCCGACGAAAAGTATGCTTTTGCCTGAAACTACAACGTCATAAATCGCTTTCTGTGCTTCCTCAAGCATTGTAAGGCTTTTTGAAAGGTCGATGATGTGGATACCGTTGCGTTTGTCGAAAATGTATTTCTTCATCTTCGGGTTCCAGCGCTTTGTCTGGTGACCGAAATGTAGTCCTGCGTCGAGCAAATCTTTGATGGTTACGGGTGAGCCTGGCTTGATTACTTCTGATTCTGATGTAGACACAATAATACCTCCTGAATGTTATGCCGCCCTTTGGGCGACTTTCATTAATCCACTTTCCCGGTATCGTGTGAGCCGGTACTCGCTTCCGGTCATCTCCGCATCCGGCACATGCCATCAGCTTCATCGGTGACCTAATAAGCCGCAGACAATACCAGACTTCGGCTTGTAAGCAAGGGCAAAACACAAAAACTTCAGCGGAAAATTCTGTAATAACGTGAAATATCGCGTTGTAACTGCTGATCGTCTCAAGGCTATAGGCAAAGAGATCCAGACGATATCAGCTTTCAGTATATCCCTGTAAAGGATGAAGAGAGTTCATGCTTTATCCTTAAGAGCGACTCGCCGAGATGATTAGCCCCGTGCAGGTGTTTACAATGCAATGTTTTGATTCTCGTGGGGGATTTGCCTTTGTCGTGCCATAGCCTTGGCGACGGCGGATGTAGACATCCGTCTTTACCAGCAGCCTGGTGGCGTTGTTGAGACGTACCCGTGGGCACCGACAAGCAGCTATCTTTCATGCCTAATCTCGGGCAAGGCAATTCGGCATCCAGAAAGCATAAAAAGCCTTTCTGCATCTTATATCGCTTAGAATGTGAAGTTTAGATTTATGATGGGAATGCTCTTCCATTCGGGCTCGAATGCTGCATTGTCCATTATCCCTTCTTCGCACCGGTTGAGTCTATCGAGGTTGCTGCGCGTTGCAGCGTCTATCCCTCCGTAAATACTGCCTGTATACCAAGTGATTTCGCAGAATGTTATAACACCAAAGGCGCCCCATTGTTCGTTCTTGGCGGTTCCGGACATGCCCCATATGAACAGGCCGTTAAGTATTATTGACCTGACTCCGTTTGCGTATTCCCCGCTGTAGAAATAACCGAGGCCGGGTATTATGCCGAGCAGGCCGCCGATGGTTGGACTCTTGTCCCGGCCGCTACGATATTCTTCCAGCGCCTTAAGCCCATTTGCGGATGGCTGCGGTGCGGAGAGGATAGCGGCGCGGGCGGCATCAGTATCGTAGCGCAGCAGCTGCGTAACAGCGAGGCGGCGGGCGGCATAGTTTTTATAATCAGCTGGCGTGTCGGATTTAATAAGGCCTTCGAGGTAGAAATCCGCTTCAGTGAACTTGTCGGAAGTTATGGCAAGCTCGCCGCGCAGCAGCGTCCTTGGTAGGAATGGATCCGGCAGGACATCTTCTGAACGGTCGAGTATCTTGTCTGCAAGATCAGGCCTATCGGCTTTCCAGTATTCGTATGCGGCTGCCCAGAAACATGCGCCTTTTTCCCGGCTATCGGAGCTTTCCATTGCCATGCGCCTGAATTCAAGCGCAGAGCTTGCTGGCTCGTTCTCGGCGGCAAGTGTTACGGGAAGGCTGGCGGAATCGGACGTGGATGAATTCTGGGCTATAGAATATGAGGTAATAAGATGGCAGATAGCAATAGTCGCCAGCAGTTGAGTTGTCGTCTTCATATGGTTATCATTCTTTCTTTCCTGTTGCGAAGACATGGTCTCCGAGCGGGTCAGCATAGCGAGTCTGTCTATTTACTGTAACAGGTTTCTCTTTTGCATTTGAAACACTTGGCTCGCGGATAAGCCTGTCACCTATCATAGGGAAGCCCAGCCAGCCGCACTTGCTCGAGGCTTGGAGGAAATACTCTGAACAGCTGGGTTCAAGCACGCAGCGGGATCCGAGAGTGGGGCTGATCTGGCTGCGATAAAAATTGGTAATCAGTTCGCCCGGCAGGCTGCTCAGGGATCGCTTGGCTTCCGGTGATATGCGTATGGCGCCGGCATTACGGATTTCTGCTGTCCAGGTGGATACGTAGTCGGCAAGGTTAGTGCGCCAGAAGCTGTCGATATCCGGCTGAGTTTTAATTTTGGAAAGCAGTATGCATGCTCCGAATGATGAGCGCGCCTTGACTTCCGGTGAGCCGCCCTGCCTGAACGCCAGGGTCAGCGCGGCAAGCGCTTTGTCCCTTTTGCCTGTGGCCCATAGGGCAAAGCCGTTTTCTGATAGGGCGAAAGCTCTTATTTCTAAGGAAGCTGAATTGGTTGCAAGGTTCTGTAGTTCTTCAAGGGCAGGTGTATTGGTAGGCGCGATGCGCAGGGCTGCTGCCGCGTTAACGGATCGCGCGGTTTCGCTGCCCGGCTCTGCTGACAGGGCGCGACGGGCTTCCTGCCTCGCTCCGGACCAGTTAGCTTCGTTGAACAGTTCTACTGCCAGGCGTGATGAAGTTTCGGATGTTGAGGCGCCAACATGTGTGCTGATGCAGGTCACGATGAAAAAAAACAGTCCGGACAATATGCCCGGACTGTTTTGAAATGCTATGCCTTTCAGCATGGGATCAATAGAAGGCTGACCCGTATTGAGCTGCGTAGTCTTTGGTCTGCATTCCGTTGGCGCCGTCCACGCCATTCCAGATTGCGAATACGAAGCTCACAACAGGTATAAGTCCCACCCATTCCCGCCAGTGTATGTCCTTGCCGTCATTGTATGCGGCGCCACTGCGGATACCGAAGCAGCAGCCTGCGATGAAGCCCATAAGTCCGCCACGCTGCGTATTGATTGCCATGGCTGAACCTACAGAGCCCAAGAGCATGACAGCTATCATCATTCCCATTATCGTTTTCTTCATAGTTTTCCTTTCAGATTGTTTGGTTAAATATTGGTGTTGGGTAGATCAATAGAAGGCTGACCCGTATTGAGCTGTGTAGTCCTCGGTCTGCCTCCCGCTAGCACCATCGATACCATTCCATATGCTGAAAACGATGCTTACGTAGGGAACCAGCAGAACCCATTCACGCCAGTGTATTTCCCTGCCATCGTTATAAGCAGCACCTGCCCTTATCCCGAAACAGCAGCCTGCGATGAAGCCCATAAGTCCACCGCGCTGTGTGTTAACCGCCATTGTTGTCTGTACCGATCCCGCCAAGAATACTGCTATGCAGAGACAAGCTATCCATTTCTTCATGGACACCTCCTTTGTCCTGCGAATTTAGCCGAAGTGGTCCGGTGGAAGCAAGAAGAAAAGGCGACAGAAGAAAAGGAGGCTCGAGCGGTCGTGTGGGCGGAAAATCCGAGAAGATCTAAGTTCTCCTGGAACTATGCTCTCTGCGCTTTGCTCATCATTTTGGCAGTGTTGAGAAGGTTGTTTTAGGGAAAACTCTTTCGCTCTTGAATGTATCCGGCTGGAGAGTTTGATCGACCTTAACATTGCTGAACCGGCGGCTTTCGCGTGCTTTCACCTTGCCCTGCATGGTGACTTCGGTTTCGTGTCTAAGCGACAGCCAGACGCCTGGCACTGGCTGCTCGAACATGGTGTATTCTGTTGAGGCGTAGCAGTTTGTCATGCCGGAAGAATTGTAGAACTCGATTTTTGCAAGGCGGTTTGACGAGTCGAGGGAGATCACGGCGAAAAGGTTGCTTGCAGTGTAGCCGAAGCGGGCAGAGCCTTGGACAGTGGTTGCGATGTTAGTTTCGGGTAGACCTTTGAGCCTAAGCAGATGCTCCATTGGGGACGCGGGAATGCTCTGCGCCTGTATGCTTAAATCCTCACGGATTTCGTTGAACGGCTGCTGTATGGCTGTTCCTCCCTCGTCGGCATAGTAAAAGAATGTGCGTCCGTCGCAGAGTATCTTGCGTTTGAACGGTGCGGAGTTTTCGACCAGAAGGCGGTTAGGTGCCTCAAATATAACCCTGCTCAACATCCGGCCTTCACCCTCTTGGGTTGACGTGTCCTTGCGGATATCACAGGAGACGCTATTGATTCGGCTGTAGTCAGAAAGAATACGGTCAGCCTGCGATTGAGCCTGCGTGGTTATCCTGGTAGCAAGCATTGCAATAAATATCAGAATAAAGCGATTACCCATAAAAGTCTCCAATTTTGACATGCAGTGAGAATATCGCGCAAACATGGGGTTTGTCTATGTAAATTCCGAATGTTTAGGCGTAGAGTAAAGAGAAGGAATTGTTGCATAATGGCTGTGCATCTTTATAACCGTAGAGAAACTGTTGCAGAGTCCTGAGGGGCATATCCCGGTGTCTCACCGGGTGTTGTTGATGAAGCATGTGATCATGTAACCCTCTTAATGTTAAATGGCTACAGAATTTGCGGAACAAAGCCTACAGCACCATCTTCACTCCCGCGATAAGACGCAGCTCTTTCACCTTTGTCTAATTGTCACTTCGACCAGGGCTTTGTCGTAGTCTAGAGACTTTGCGGTGTCTGTCGTGCTGATTTTTGCGTATGTGGGAAGGTATCTGTAATAGACCTGGAGCATCAGTGCACATAATGTTGTGTCGTACACACGGCCGTACTCTTTCTCGGAAGGGCCAGGTGTTTCCCAGAAGCCAATGTCTTTCCCATCGGCGGAAGCGCCCCTAATTATATTCTGCTTTCCTGCCAGCGTCTTTGAAAAAAGACTGTTCCAGTTGTTCCAGTTTCTGCCGCCTTCGTGGAAATATGCCTGTGTCAGGTAGTACCATACATATAGCGGCCTTGGCTGTTCGGGCTTGTCCCAGTCGAACGACAGGTTTTTTGTGCACCAGTCTATCCCGTTCTTGACTTCGCGATCGGCTATGGAGCCCATAAGCTGTAGTGACAGGATTCCAGCGCCAGACAGGCCGGTGTGAGCTGGCTGGTTGTTCACATAGCCGAACCACCCGGCGTTGTTAGAGTTTCGCTTGAGAGCGAGTATGGCGCTTCTCATGGCTTTCTTTGTTTCGTCCGGCGCGCCGATGCC
>CAMCYG010000110.1 GCA_945883775.1 Victivallis vadensis | reverse complement strand
CTTTCGGTGATTCTGGCATTTACCGCAACGGTGTTCTCTTCCAGGCCTTCGCCTTGCACGGAGAGAACGAACTTGTAACGGTTGGTTCTGCCGTAGGGTTCCATGGACTTGACGGTGACGGCTGTTGGTTTATCGGTGGCGATTACGATACTGTCGCTGATCTGCTCGCAGGTCACTTTGTGTTCTGTCTCGCGCCATTTATCGTTATTCTTTACATAGTTCTTAATAGCTTCGCTGATTATATCCTGCGCCAGCGAAGAGCCATGGCGATCTACCTTAAGATTAATACAGCCGCGCAGTATGACATCCTGCATATCCGGGTATTTTTGCAGAGCGTAGGCTATTGATGAGAGGTTGTATTCTGATGACTTACCAGGCGCCGGCGCTTTGGCGACGGTTCTCTTTTCCCAGCCATCCGGCAGTCTGGAAGGATTGGCTGCAAGATCTTTCAGCAGTATTTCCGGGCCTTCTACAATTGGGTTTGCCATGATATCTATAAAAAGCTCAGCATTCGCACTTGTGAGGCAAATGAGTGCACAGGCTGCGCAGGTTGATGCAATATTCATGTTCTACTCCCTGTTATTATCTGTTTAGAGCGTTGGCGATACCCATCATCTCGTCGCTGGTCTGAATGGCTTTGGATGTAGCTTCATATGCCCGCTGGGTGGTTATCATCGATACCAGCTCTTCGGCGGCGCTTACATTCGATGCTTCCAGATTTCTTTGTGCCAGCGTCCCAACTCCGTTTTCACCGGGGTTGAGGCCTGTCTGGGCATCACCGCTTGATAGTGTCGGTTGGTACAGGTTTCTGCCTATGGCCCGAAGTCCTTGAGGATTGATGAAGCGGACGAGGGAGATCTTTGACTTGGTCACAGCGGTCCCATTGACTACTGTGCTCAATGCGCCATCCGGCGCAATGGTTATTTCTGTTGTGCCTTCATCGATGGAATCAAATCCGACAAGCTTGTATCCGTCAGATGTAACCACTTCGCCGGTTGAACTCAATTTAAATGAGCCATCTCTCGTGTAGGCTCTGCTGCCGTCCGGCAAGGTGACTTCGAACATTCCTTCGCCTTCAATGGCGAGGTCAAGGTTTGCTCCGGTCTGGATCAGCGATCCCTGCTGGAACTGTTTGGCTATTCCAGATACCCGTGTTCCATGTCCAACTTGAATGCCGGCGGGTATTTCACCTTCGCCGCTAGTTGCGCCGGGTGTCGAGATTGCGCTGTACAGCATATCCTGGAAATTGATTCTGCTGGCCTTGAACGACGTGGTGTTTATGTTCGCGAGGTTGTTGGATATGGAATCCAATGAAAGCTCCTGTGCTTTCATTCCGCTTACTGCTGACCACAATGCTCTTTCCATGGCTAATCTCCGTTTGTTATTGGCTTAATGCGACTATCGTTTTAGATTCCAGATCATCCTGTTGACGCAGTGATTTCTGTGCTTGTTCGAAAGATCTGGAGCATTGGATGAGCTCCGCCATTTCCTCAAAAACAGACGAGTTACTAGCCTCCAATGACATGTTCAACACAGCCGGATCTTTGACCGGTTCGGCCTTTGCTCCCTCCGGTGCCTGAAGCAGAGTTGGGCTGACTTTTCTAAGCACCTTTGGGTCCTCAAAATCCACAATGGATAATTGGGCGACGGACTGCCCATCAGCCATCAATGTTCCGTCAGCATTTACTGTCAGTTTTCGGGGGTCTACATTCTGAGGGATAATGATGTTGCCACTGCTCGACTTGACATTCATCCCGTTGCTGGAGATGAGAACTCCTTCCGGCCCAATGCTGAATTGACCGTTTCTCGTATAGAGTTCATTCCCGTCTTTCTCTAGGACAAAGAAGCCATTGCCGTTAAGGGCAAAGTCTGTGGCGTTGCCGGTGTTGCGAATGGCGCCTTGCGAGAAATCTAACAGACAGGAGAGGGGACGGGTCTTTTCGTTCAGGATCTGGTCGAATGATTGCTGGACGCATACGGCCTTCCTGTAGCCTGGTGTTGCGCTGTTTGCCAGATTGTCGGTTATGGCTTCCATTCGCGCCGTAGACTCATTCATCATCTTCGATACCAGACCATATGATGTTGCATTCATGGCAGGTTGTGTAGCAGTGCCGGTGCCATGGGTAAGAGTGGGACAGGTGATGCTATTCGGATTTTGATAGAATTGACAGAAGAGGCGTTTGCAAAACCTCCTTCGTCGATTTGGCAAGCGCAGCATTCAGAATGTTCAGAATCCTGAATGTAGTTCCGGTGTCTCCACCGGATATTTTGCTGTAATACTCCTGCCCCGGTGAGACACCGGGACTACATTCAGGAAATTGTTAATCTCTGATAATTCTGCGCATTTTGTTCATTCTGTCAAAAAATCTAGGTCTTTTCAGCCGGCGCATGACACCAGCCTTCGTCAAAGCACTTCGGCCCGGCAAGCATGCGCCGCTACAGTTTGCTCAATATCAGTATTTCTCGGTATAAACGCCCTGGCTTTTAGGCATATTGGTAGGGCGAGGCGCTCGCCTGCAACGCTGTAGCACCTGCCCGAAATGCCCGTCTACATCGCTGTACGAAGTACTGCGGGCAGGCGGCATATCGCTGCAGGCGGGTTGCGGGCAGGTCTCTGCCGAGCCGTGCTTTCTTGTCTGAATGTTTAAGGCCCTCATAGCCAACATCCTGAAACGCTGAATTCTATGTGATGCTTCTGAGGTTGGACGGTGGATTGTGGATCAAAACTAGGGAGGGGCAAAAATTGCCGACCATTATTCTGACATCTTTGTCAGCACTTTGTCGATAATTCTATCCTGAAAGATGTCTTTCTCTGCGATAAAGCTCCTGAACTGTTCGATCTTGTCGTGGCGCACAGTTGTCTCGATTTTCTTAAGCTCGCTTGCAGCCTTTGACATGAGTTTACTGATGCTCGACATATCAAAAGTATCCCTTCGGATGCTCCCCTTATTTTGGGCTGCTTTTTCGCTGTTTCTCGCGCCTGCAGTTGCGCTTATCCTGCATGATTCATTATCAATCGGAACATTACCTATCTTCATGGCTCGTTGTACCTTTATTGTCGGCTAAAGTTGTCATATTCTTAAATGCTTTATCGCCTACGAGCTCTCTGGCAAGTGCGTGCGATGTGTATGACGCAACAAAGCTACTGAATTCCTTGGGAGATTGCAACATCACATCCAGGTTTTGTGCGTCAAACTTACGTGCGCGTCTGCTCTGCATATGGTCAGCCAGCGCAAGAACAACCTGCTGTTCGCTGGCGTCGAACGTGCCGTCTATTTTCAGCCTTATCTCTGTTGATGCGGTGTTTACCATAACAAGCTGAAACGAAAGCACTTGGGGTGGGTATGGTCTCAAATTACGTATGAAGATAACCAGCACATCGGTCGCCTCGAAGATGGAGCCCAGACGTGCAATTTCGGTAGTGTTTATCATGTCGCCTGTACCGATAAGGTTTTTCTTGGATAAGTATTCCGCATTTGCTGAGTCATCAGACACGGTAAATGTTCTTGCTGGGACATAATTCCGTATTTCCTGATAGAAATTATCGTTGATAATAGGCTTTAGTTCTTCGGGCATGGTGCCCAACACAGGTACGAACAGTATCTGTTCCTGGCCGCTCATTTTACTGGCGTTCTGGGGTGCAAATATCTTTACCAGTTTTATTCTTTCGGCTGTTTTGGCCCAGTGCCCGAAATCAATTCCTTTCTGCACGACGCAGCCGGACAATATCGGTATGACCAGGAGTAAGAGTACATATTGTTTTATATTATTCATTTAAGCCTCGCTTGAATACTGGCAGTCAAGGTCAGCTGACCTGCCGCAGGGACATGCGATCCTTATTCGCTTAATGCGGTTTTCTTCCCGGACGACACTTACTGTAATGTGATCGTTGATCTTTTTGAGCTCCGGTGAGATCAGTATGGGTTTGTCGTTATATACAACCTTGGATTTCTCTATTATGGTCGAGGTTGCCTTCTGGCGGGGCTTTTTCAGGGCTTTGGATGTTGCCATAACCTCTTTGGCATCAATGAAATACTTCTTTCTAAAGACCTGATTAGTGTTTTTCTCAAGCTGTGTCATAGCAATTCAGACATAGCATGTCCGGTGCCCTTGGCTGGGCAAATGGTAGGGTGCTGTAAAGCTAGGGCATTTATAGCAAAATGCTGAAATTTAGCAAATTGTAGCGGCGCATGCTTGCCGGGCCGTAGTGCTGAGACGAAGGATGGTGTCATGCGCCGGCGGTAAGACCCGGAATTTTGACAGAATGAACAAAATGTGCAAAATGGTTGAGAAACTACCTCTGAGAAATCCTTAAATGGTAGGGCGAGGCATCCCTGCCGAGCCGTGCTGATCTAATTTCGCGAAGTAGGGAAAAGACGGGCGTCGCAAGCAACACCCCCAAAGAGAGCGAGAAACAGTGAGATTATCAGCTGTTCTTGGAGAATATCCTGCCTGATCCCGGTCTTGCGTTGTAAGACTTGCCGATGTTGGTTTTATTGAGGCGGGCGGTTTGGACGGACAATATCCGGCTCTTGATGAGCTGTTTGGCGTTCTCGGATTTGATAAGCCACTCGCCGTTCTCGTTTATGGCGTTATCTATAATCGCCCTATATTCAGGACTGGTTCTTACATTCTCAGGGATCGAGTCCAGTTGCATCGACCTTGCTTTCAGCAGTCTTGATAGTGCTTCTGTGTCCAGCGAATCCATTGCGGATTGTATCTGAATAGCTATGTTGGACAATGTTGCCTTAACATCATCAAGACTGGTGTTCATTTGTATATCGCCAGATATCATCTTTGTCAGACCAAGGCAATGGAATTATCATCCTTCGATACACATGTTCCTTTGCACAACAGGCTCGTCCGGATTTTCCGGGCGCGGTTCCTTCTCTGCGACCTGTTTCCAGGCGTCGCGCAATTCGCCCATCATCTCTCTTACCTCTTTAATGGGCCTCTCAGTTTTGCTGACATTTGCGTTGCTGAGGTGTCTGCTCATGAAATCATAAAGCCGCTGTAGATTGGTGGCGATTGCGCCGCCTTTTTCCATGTCCAGAGCGACTGTCAGCTCTGTGATTATGTTCTGCGCCTTTAGTAGATTGTTGTTGATCTCCGGTATCCTGTCGGGCTTTTCGTTTTTGAAAGCCTCCTCGGCTGTTGTCAATGACCTGATGGCTTCATCGTATAGCATTATGATGAGCTCCATGGGGCTTGCCGTCATTATCTGCGTCTGCCTGTAGTTTTCCGCTGTGATCATTGTGACCTCCTTATTGTTTAAGCTGTTTTTCTTCCAAGTTGATTGTCGAAATCATTTGTATTGCCGATCTTTTCCAGGACTTCCTGCAACAGGGCCTGTGTCCACTGTGCCGAGCCTGCAATCTGTTCGAACATTTCCCGGGATCGCTTGTTCGCTGTTATAGCCTTCTGTCTTTCATCGTCTAAGACCTCGAACTTTGCTCCCAGCAGGAAATAGATCGGCCTGAGGCTCATGTCCAGAAAGCTGATTGAGACGGCCTCGTCGAGTATCCTTTGTTCTATGACCCTGATTTCTTCCAGTTTGGCAATTATTTCGCTATGCGGCGACAGAGGATGCTTGAGTTCGATCATGACTTGGTTGCAGAGCGATGCTCCGGCAAGGGATTCTTCCTTGACCCCTGAAAGAAGGTCTATGAGCGATGTGATTTCCTTGCGGACCTTCTCGATGTTACCGCTGGGTGCGGCAGTCTTGTGGAGTGCTGTTATCTTGTCGTATGCGGTGAGCGGGGAGATGGAGGCATAGTCCAGGATATCAGAAGGTGCGATAACTCTCATCCCATCCAGCTTTGCGCCGTCATCCGTAGCATTCAGGAAGCAGACGTCTTTTCTTGATTTCGCGTAATCGCTGATGATTTCTATGTATGTATAGAATTGTCCTGTTGTCAGCACTGGATCACGAAAATTGCCCGGCACCGCCACAAGCTGGTCGCTTGGCAGTTTGACACCGTGATACATGGAGTTGTTGGCGTGTGTATAGCCAGTCTCTGCCATACAGAGGTCAAGGCCTGTGCAAATTACTGGGTTACAACCCATTTTTACTGCAAGGTTTATGGCGGTTGCAGTAACTGTTCCTCCTGCCATTATGGTTCCTGTGTCATGCGAAATCCTGGTGATCCAGGTGCCAATGGGATCTCCGCCGGTGTAGCCGTAGAATACGCCTTTGAACCGGTCTGTTATCTGGGGGAATGCGATGTTGGACGCAACAAGAAAGAGATCCGAGCAGTCAATCTTGTCAAATTGAGCGCCAATCTTGTAGCTGGCGTCAATTGAGACCACCAAGTCTGGGCGTATTCCCGCTTGAAGGAGCGGTCGCAGGGCTGTACCTACTGCTATTATCACAAACTGATCCTTGTATTCTTTGATGTATTGAAGGCTGTTGTTGAGGGATGGTCCTGCGGCCACCACGATTGCAGGCTTCCCCTCGAATGTGCATTCCAGGGCTTTGACTCCAGGGTTTGATACGATGGAAGGCAGGTTCTTGGTTATATTGTGCTGCCATAGGGGGCCGAGATGTATAAGGGTTGCCATGTTATACAGTTTGAGTCTCATCCGGTCCCGTACCTCTATCATCATCTTTTGATAATCCGGCCATTCTTTGCCGGTGTCGTTGATATCGCAAAAGGCAACGCCCTGCTCCTTGGGCAGGTCTATCAGGCCTACGAGTTTATTTGACGCATCATCGATAGACTCTCCGATTGAAAGTATTATTCTCCTTTTCCTGATGAGGCTGGTGATATCTGCCTCGATGAAAAGCAATGCTGCCAGCAAGGGGTCTCTTTCGATGATCAATATTCGTGACTGTTCCGGGAGTTCGCTGTTCATTGTTAGTATTTCTGATGCATGCGCTGGGGCAGGGCATATCACAACGTCTAGCTCGTCTTGCTGGGTCTTCAGCCACGCCCGGAACTTCCCAGCGAAAGACGCGTCAGGAATGCGTGCTTTCAGGTCTTTTTCGGTCAGATTGCAGCAGTCGCTCAAAGCTTCCGCTGATGCAGGATCGACTTCTTTGAGGAGCTCGATGGCTGCGCTGATCTTAACTGCGTTCTTCTTGCAGGTATGTTTCATCAATGTAATTCCTGAGCACAGGCATGACCGATTTCATTTTCTTAAGGGCTGGGGTGAGCTCTTTGATCAGGACCGTCTGTATTCCGCCTAAGTCCCTATTCTCCACCTTGACTCCCAGATTTGTCAGACTGGTTCTGAATTTCTGCTCGATTGCGGCCAGCGAACTGCGTCCGTACTTTATCTTTGTGTTGTCGATCTCGAAAAGAGAACAGACGTCATGCTGGAATATGCTGAAATCGTGAAGGTTCTGCGTCAGCCTGGATAACCTGTTCAAGGTCTCTTTCTGATTATCCTGAGTAATCAATGAGCTGCAGTTCTCGGCATCTTTGAGCAGTGTGTCGATGCCTGCTGCCGACCGGTCTATGCTGAACAGGGTGAACTCCTCTATGCTGTTAACTTCTCTGATATTCGTGTCCATAATCATTGTTCAACTCCTTGTGCCGTATAGCAGGGCCGGGATAAACCGGCCCTGCCGGACGAATTACACTACTATTAGCCGACCAGCTGTACCACGCCCTGCGGCAGGGCATTGGCCTGGGCTAACATCGCTGTACCGATCTGGGTAAGAATCTGGTACTTGGAGAACGATGTCGTCTCCTTAGCGATATCTACATCACGCAGACGGCTTTCAGACGCGCGGATGTTATCCTCGTACGTCCTGAGACCTTCCAGCGTATGTGTCAACCGGCTCTGTTGTGCACCGACAACCGCACGTGTCTGACTGATATAGTCGATTCCGACGTTCAGCTTCGACACTGCCGCTCCTGCCAGCGACTGCACAGAGATACTGATCTGCGCTGTGTTGATCAAACTGCCCCAGTTTACGTTCGTAGACGAGGTAGCAGACAGCTTGCCGATACACTGCGTGATCGCACCAGCAGTCAGAGCAATCGACTGCGCTGTGAACTCCTGTCCGTAGTCGGGACCAACCTGCACTTTTTTCTGTGAACCCTGGAACAGTGCCGAACCATTGTATTTGGCTGCGGCGGACGAACCGGTAGTGATACGGCCGATTTCGAGCTGCATCTGCCGGAATTCCTTCTGCAGGTTGCCACGGTCAGTGGCCGACTTGGTTCCGTCATTGGCTGCAACGGCAAGTTCAGCCATACGGCCGAATA
>CAMCYG010000109.1 GCA_945883775.1 Victivallis vadensis | reverse complement strand
CACGAAACACACGAAAAGAATTAATAATCAATAAGACACACAAAGGTGAATTTCTTATTGGGCTTTCACCAATTGGTGAAAGCCCAGCAAATAATTGTCTTGCAGTAACCCTATGATATGCAGTGTCTTTATTTCGAGCCTTTTGTGTTTCGTAGTTTGACTGCTCTTTCTGGGGTGAATCCATCAGCACCTGTGATGGAACGGTAAATTCTTGTTCCCACCGGGGCCGCCGTCAACCGATATCCAGTAGTACCCTTTGCACTTAAACATATTCGGCGCTTATAAATGTCAATAATTCTGTCAAAATCTCTGGGTCTTTTCCGCCGGCGCACGACACCATCCTTCGTCTAAGCGCTACGGCCTGATAAGTACCAGGACTACATCCAGATTTCTGAACTTTTTGTCCTCAGAGGTAGGGCGAAGCCTCCGGCTGAGCCGTCAGCGCCGGCGAGCAGATGCGCCGTTCGGGAAAGATAAGAGCGGCTCGGCAGGGACGCCTCGCCCTACCATTGCTGATTAAAGAAACAAAGCGAAGACTTCTTACCCGGTTCGACCAGTCTTCGCCAAGAGGCTTCGCCTCGGCACGCACCGGGACTACATCCAGCTGGATTGCCGCTATTAACCTAAAAGAGCTGATGAACTACGAACCTGCCCGCAGCCCGCCTGCAGCGATATGCAGCATTTCGGGAAGGTGCTACAGCGGTGCCAACAGCAGGGCCCCTCATTAGGGGTCACTCATGTCTAAATAGCGGGTTTCTATTAGCGCGGCCAAGGGCCACACCCAAACGGCTCGCTCGGAGAGCAAGCCCTGCCTTACTCAAATCGTCACGCCCAGGCCGGCAATCAGCGTCAGATCATTCATTTCAAGGTCTTCGCCAGGAATGCTGTCGTACTTATCCTGAAGCACTATCCTCAAACTTATCCGTCTGTTAAGAGCAGACTCCACACCAAATTCAGCATTTATAAGATAGTCACCAAAATCAGTGGTTTTGGGCAGATATTCCAGTGACTGCCATATGCTCGCTGTGTCGTTTATATTATACGTAAAACGTTCCCCTACACGCAGAGCCAGGTAACTGTCATTAAGCTCTGACACCCTCTCCCAGATATACGAGGGACCTATTTCCGCCGACAAGCTTGCCTTTTCATTTTTGACCACATACGCACCTAAACCCGGGCCGATCGTTACCCGGTAGTCTATCAACGCAATCTCGTCATAAAGAATTGAACCATCCACATAGCCGAAGGCAAGCTCACTGGCGGTCTTTTTGACATTACCAAAAAGCTTTGCATTCTTTACCGTCGTATCGTCTATTTCTTTTACCGTGATTGTACCGTCAACATCAGCCTTTTCTTCAACCGTACTTTCGCCGTAATTCGCCTCCATACCGGCACGCACGGAGCCCAATCCCGTCTTCTCGCCTTCGCTGATTAAACTGGCATTGGCCTGCATGGTATCGCTGTTCCCGGAAGTCATGGTGACGCCGACACTCAGATTATTGGTGAAGAGGGCCGTTTCCGCGGCAGACGCATATCCTGCGGCCAAACCCAGCACGGCCAATAGAAATAAGTTGACCGATCGATTCATTGAGCCCCTTCCGAGCTTATTTGTTCGCAGTTGGAGCTTCAGCCTTGCGCCTTACCGCATTCAGCACCTTTATCATAAGGAACACGGCCCATGCGACTATAAGGAAATCCACAATCGTCTGGATGCATCTGCCATAGTTCAGCATTACAGCAGCCGCTTCACCTGCAGCAGGTTTCAGTGTTATAGCTAACTCCGAGAAGTTGACTCCGCCCAGCAGAAGCCCGACCGGCGGCATGATCACATCATTGACAAGTGATGTCACTATTTTCCCGAATGCCCCGCCTATGATGATACCTACAGCCATATCAACCACATTACCCTTAACTGCAAACTCCCTGAATTCAGCAGCAATGCTCATAATACCGCCTCCCATTTGTTGATATAAGAGAAACAAAGTCAGCTCAGTCAAGATTTAGAACGTCGGGGACTGTCTGCCACTTGCGGGCACGTGAATGCTGTTGAAGTTTGGACTCGCACAGATCCCTGATCTCGTCGAGAAATGCCGCCGTCTTGCTGTCATCCGGTGAGCCGAGCAGGGCACGGGCTGCGGGATAAACGTTCTTCAGACCAAGCACACCGAACCCACCGCTCTCATCCCAGAGATCGGCAATGGAATCCATAACAACATTGAGACTGCAAAAGAAGAGTATTTCCAGCGATGAGTCCACCTTGAGCGTAACGGTCTTGAGGTCGAGAATCCACATCGATTCACCGCGGCTAATCTCCCATTCAGCAGGCTTGAGCATTCCGGAACCAAGTATGAACAGCTTCCTGGCCGGCCCGTCTTTGCCAATTGCACCCAGCACCTTGGCAACCATCATCACAAGCTGATGATCGTCTTCGCAGTCGCTTATCCCGTTAGCCTCCAGATGATGCTCTATGACGCGCATCAGCGGGCCGAGATCGGCATTCTTTACGACAAAATCATCACCGCAGATATTGACAAGTTCGCCGGTTATCCTGTTGACCAGATCATTTCTCTTCGCGGCGATATATTCGACTGAAGTATCCCTGATCATTTCTCGTTCTTCCCGACGATCCCTTTTATGGCACTGAGGAACTGGTTCACATCCTTGAAATTCCTGTATACCGAGGCAAACCTGACAAAAGCGACTTCATCGATCTTCTCCAGTTTGTTCATGACGATCCTGCCGATAACCTGACTGGGAACATCCTTTTCGAACTCGCTTTCCATGTCCTCGATGACGCCCTCCACAAGGACATCCATCTGCTCGGAGCTTATCGGCCGCTTCTCGCAGGCTACTTTTATACCGTTGAGCAGTTTCGCCTTGTCAAAATCTTCATGCCGGCCATCACGTTTGATCACCCGCAGCTTCGCCTTGATGATCTCCTCGTAGGTGGTATATCTATAGCCGCATTTGGCGCATATCCGACGGCGGCGTATCGCCACGCCGTTCCTGGAGGAGCGGCTGTCGATGACCTTGTCTTCCTGATGAGTGCATTTTGGACAGCGCATAGTTTATTTCCTATCTTGATATCTGCTATACCATCTCCCGGTGGAGACACCGGGACTACATCCTGCCTATATCACTACGCGAGTACGTCTGCCACAGCCGCGAGTATGTTCTGCGAATTACTACTCCTGAGGAGCTTCTTCACATTGCCCCTGCCGTCCTGATACTTCTCCACCGACACGTTCGGCGTAGTGGAATCGTCGTACAGGATCACGGGTATGTGCTTGGTATTCGGCATCTCCTTGAGCATGTCGGCCACAGCGTCTCCGTTCATCTGGCGCAGTATTACCTTCATGATTATCACGTCCGGCCTCTGTACAATCGCCTTTTCCAGCACTTCAGGCCCGGATTCCACCCCGTCGACCAGATAACCGGCATCTGCCAGCGCTGTCGTTATCAGCTGATTCTTAAACATCTCGTCTTCAGCCACCAGAGCCTTCTTCTTCTTCTGCAAGGAAGCTGCTGTAGCTGATGCCTTCTGGGCGGCGCCGCTTCTAAGAAAGATGATCCGGCCAACCTCCATGATCAGGTCGGCGGGGTCGCAGGGTTTGGCCACAAAGCCTTCCACTTCTACATTAGCAAAGAACTCAGCCATATTGGATCTTGCCGTAAGAACCAGGACGGGATGATTCGGCTTGCCCTCAGGCGTTGATATTGCCTTCAAGAACCCCACGCCGCCCATTCCGGGCATACTCATGTCAAGAATGATGAGGTCCGGGGTCATCTTCTGCAGCATCTTCAAGCCATGCTCGCCGCTATCGGCCGTAGCCACCGTATAACCTTCGAACCTGAGAAAGTCACTCAATGTGACCAGCAGGTTGGTATCATCGTCTATTAATAATATCTTCCTCTTGTCATTATTTTCCATATAACTACCCTGCCTTTTCTATAAAGTCATCATCTCACCAGCGCTGCAAAACCAAGGAATGCTCCCTCTACCCTGTCTATGAGCTCATGCTCCCGCCACGGTTTCGCCAGTGCGGGGATAGAGAAGCTGCTCAGTATCTTCTCGCCGTCCTTGTCGACATCAGCACCGGTTATCACTATTATCGGGATACGCATAGTAGCCTTATTGCTCTTTAACTTCAAGATAAGTTCTTTGCCGTTCATGTCAGGCAGTATAAAGTCGACTATCACCAATAGCGGATTATGTTCATCGACCATCGCCAGGGCCTCCGCACCGCTTGCCGCAGTGATGACCCTGTAGCCCTGATTTGTTATCTGGAGTGAGAGTATATCCCTTATCAGAGGATCATCATCCACCACCAGGACTATTGGTGGCTCTGCAAACGGCATGCTAATGTAGACGACCGTACCCTTGTCGGCACCGACCGGCGGACTCTGGATCGACAGCGACCCACCATGCATCTCGACTATCTCCTTGGAAATGGAAAGGCCCAAGCCCGTTCCACAGGCCTGCTCACCAACTGTAAAATATCTGGTGGTAACCTTTTCCAGCGCCTCCGGTGGAATTCCTATGCCGGTATCCGTCACACTCACCACAAGGTTTTCCGGATGATCGGCATCCTGAAAGAATTCAAATGTGATCTTGCCGCCGTCCGGTGTGAACTTAACAGCATTGCCCAGCACATTGAGAACAACACGTTCCATCTTGTGCATGTCACATTCTACAAACCATGACTTAGCCGGCTTGCGAACATCCACAATTATGGACTTCTGCACGGCCTGCACCTTCAATGCATCCGCTATCCTCGAGACGAGCCTTTCAAACGGCACAAGCGACTTGGTAAGAGTCAGTGTTTTATTCTCTATCTTCCTCAGATCAAGAATGTCGTTCACCGTGCCAAGCAGACGCTTGCAGTCCGCATCGAGCATCTCAAGATAACGCCGCATACTCTCCGGCACTTGTCCGACGACACCCCGAAGCATATTGCTAATGGCATAAGTCATGGATGTCAGCGGGGTCCTGAGCTCGTGTGACACGTTCGAAACGAATTCGGATTTTGACTTATCATGCTCCTCCAGCTTCAGAACGGCATCTTCAAGCGCCTCCTGCGCCCTTTTTCTGATTGTCACGTCCCGCACAAAGAAGCACAGACTCCTCTCGTCCTGCAGTTCTATCTTGTTGACTGCTATTTCCGCGGGAAAGTTGGACTTGTCCGATCTTATGCACATTGCCTCTATCAGTGTATAACGGTGATCTACAAGATTGCGCTGGATTGCTGTCAACAGGTTGCTGTCAGCGCCTGAGATCAGGTTGACAATGTTATTCTTATTAAGGTCGCTCGCCTCGCAGAGGAAAAAGTTCACAGCCCGTTCGTTGCAATCCATTATAACACCTTTCCGGTCTGTTATAAGAACGGCGTCATATACGCTCTGAAGAAGACGTTCATAATCCGATTTGTACTGGTCCTCCTTTACAATAAGGACCGACGTGGGGTCATTGGCCGACAGGAAAACGGTGCTTCCTTCCTGTCCCTTTCTCTTCTTGGCTAGCGATTCGTCGACAAAATCGGGATGAATATCTATCCTCATGGTTGTAGCATGTATATCTTCCATCTTAAATTCCCCTATTTATAAAGCATTTCCTGGATACTTTGATCCGGCGACATTGTCTCCGGAAGCCCGGATATTTCAAGCAATTTATCTATAAGTTTTTTCAACCGGTCCCCGCTCTCGGATGCCATGTTCAGCATCTCCAATTGGGTCTCGTTAATCTCGCCAAGCGCTTTTGATTTTATCATGTCGACGGAACAGCCGATGACAGACAGCGGCTGACAAAGCTCCTGCACAACCTCCGCGAGGAGTTCAAGGAGTTTGAGCCTGCTCATTTTCAGCTTGGCCGGCTGGCCGGTCTTCTCGGAACTCTTCTCCTCGGCATTATCCAGCTTCGCCGTGCTGACCAGGTCGCCGATCTTTTTCTCCGTCTTGCTCACAATGGAAACCACCTCGTTATGGACCTCCTTTACGAGCTTAAGCATATCCTCGGTCGCCTGAGCCTTGTCTTCCCCCTCGTGATGAGCAACCTTGTCTTCCATCTTGGTCAACAGCATTGCCAGATGCCCTATCGCCCCAAACCCCTCCGTGCCCTGTCCGAAACCGGCTATACCTGCGGCGACAGCAACTCCGCTCTTGGATATAAGCTCATGCCAGCCCTCGTCCGTAAGACCGCCTTCGAATAGTTTCTCCTTCAGCTCCGTCTGATTGATGTTCGCAACACCCTTTGATTTAATGAATTTGAGTATTTGGCTCTCATGACTGCTTATTGCCTGCTTTTTCTTCATGTACTCCACAGCAAGCGAATCGATCTTCAACTCATCAGAAAGGTCCTGCACCGCATCGGTGATCTTACTTTCAACCCCATCACTAAGCTGACCCATCTCCCTGAGCTTGTCCAGCAGGTCTTTCTCCAGCAACACGAGGCTTTTCAGGAGATTCTTTTTGCACTTCTGCGTTTTAGACGCAGGATCGCTTGTTATATTCTCGTACGTCTTCCTCAAACATCCCACTACCAATTCAGCAAAATTCTCGCCGCCCTCAAGATTGGTCTCAGACTTGCTGACCTCCGCCGTATGCATAATAAGATCGGCAAGTTCATTAGGATCGTTTGCCTTCTCCATCAGCTGTTCATGCACGACTTTCTGATCACCGGTATAATTGCCCTTCAGGAAAGCAATCATCCCTCCGAGCGCTGACTGGTTTTCACCAGCTTTCTTGTTGTCCAGTTCTGCCTTGCTGACGACGACTTCATCTTCCGCGACCTGTTTATAGACGACCGATTTCGATTTTATCTTGTCTATGCCAGCCGCAGCGAGAATCCCTGCAAGTCCGCCCATTTCTTTGAGCTGTTCCGGCTTCAGTCCGAAAACTTCGATCAACGCCTCAACATGCTCCTTCAAGATCCCTTTCGTCAGGGTAAAGCTGGATATGTCAAGTTCCGCCATCTTCATCTGGATGCTCTTCAGGAGCGGATTCTTTGCGTCAATATCAGCGCCGTCAATCATAAGCAGGCCGTCTAGCTGGCTTATGGAAACCGCTTCCTTGGCGTCCAGGTATCTGGTTACTACCTGAAACGTTTTCTCCACCGCTCCCTTGGTCACACCATGCGAGACCCCGTACAGGAACGAATTGTTAATCACCAGGCCTAAAGCCCTTATTATTTCTTGTGGATCGTGCGCGCTCATATATCTTTCTCAATAAAATAACTTAGAATTTATTATACTTGAACAATCGAATCAAAGACAACTATTATATAAACGGATTAACAAGGAAGAGGCCTAGATGAACGAAATCAAGAATGAAGCTCTCCGTATACTGAATATGCTTGCAGGCAACCCTGTCAGCCATGTCGAACTGGCAATAATCATCGCACTCAGCCTGATAGCGGCTGTATTCGTGCTGAAGGTCGCAGCCAAGGCACTGGACTTCTCTATGGCAGATGCCGACCGGGCTGCAGTCTGTGTGCTTGTAACCGGTGCCATTTCTATAATTGCAGTCGCCGCGTTGCGGATATTTGTCCTGCCCAAAATAGCTGATCCCAGAATACAAATAGCAGTTATAGTCGTAGCACTTCTGCTAATAGTTATCGCGATTGGGATGACACTCTGCAAGATACTCTTGAAGGGCGGTTACTTTATGTCCCTGGCTCCTATTATCTTCAGCATTGCAGCGGCCGCCGCAATATCCGTTGGTTCAAGATATACCATTGGCGCCATAAAAGAGGTTGCAAAGGGCTTCAGCGCAACAAAAAACCGCACAGAATCCGTAAACAAAGACCTCAAATAGAGATATTTCTGTTTCAGAATGCCTGATTGCAGACATTGTGAACACGACGTAATTCCGCAAGTTTACTGAGGACTCTCTGCTTTCTCACCATCAGCCTTTTCCTGGACTGGCTTAACCTCAAAGCTCCAGCATTGATCCGTCGCCAGGACATCCCTGCCGGTAAGGCCGCATTTCTGCGCAAATGGATTCACGACATAATGCATACAGCGCCGGCAATTCCTGACATTGGCCTCATCGCTGCTGAATACTTTGATCTGCTTGGGCTTGTCTGCTTCGCTGAACACACTGCTTGCAGCCTTTTTCTTAAAGGACACCTCCGACTCGTCATTGAAAGGACTGCCGCACGACACACAGAATAGCTTTTCGCCAACCTTCTTCAATCCTTCATAGACAGGCTCGCGCCGGAGAAAAGTCTCCTTGTTACATGCCGTACAGATAATTTCTACGTTTCTTTGCATAACCGCTCCTATTAAAGAATATAATACCTGAACCTCGAACCAAGTGCTTGCAAAAAATGATCATTGCGGCGATCTGCGATTCTCTGAGGCCAATATAAGAGCGGCTCAGCCAGAGGCTTCGCCCTACCATCCGCAGATTATGTTGCTTGCATGGTAGGGCGAAGCCCATAGCTATCAAGCTAAGCTGATTTCAGTTTGACATTTTTGACTGTTGCCGTTGTAACAGTCTGCTGCAAAAGCAGTTCGATATACGGTTTGTTTTTCTGCTTGTTTTTCCGACAGAGGCGGGTGATCTCACTGA
>CAMCYG010000108.1 GCA_945883775.1 Victivallis vadensis | reverse complement strand
GCGACTAGCCCCGCCCTACATCCCGCACTTCGGGCTGAATAATTCCGAAAAGGTAGGGCGAACCGTTGCTACTCTGCGAAGTAAGCGAAGACTTCCTTCGCTACGAAGCACGAGCCTCGGTGAGCCGCTCTTACGGGGGCTGAATCTGACTGCAGATGTATTCTATCTACATTATGGTTGCGGCGCTGGGTGTAGTGGGATATGTTGAAAAGATGGTCACGCAAAACAAATTGTATCATTTGAGTTTCCGAATATCGGCTGGTAAGGCGGAATTGCTTGATGAGCTTCTCGCCGCAAATGAGGTGCAGATGGTCACGTGGGCCAAGGATAAAAGCAGAACAGTTTTCTACAGTCAGTATCTGCCGTCATCCGCTGAAGCTGTTGCACTAAAGCAGTCGCTTGTTCGGCTGATCAGAAAGATTCCGCCAGGCCGAGTCCCCGTTGTAAAAATCAAGGCCATCCGACAGGAGGACTGGAGCGAGACATGGAAGAGGTATTTTCATGTGTTCCGATGCGGCAAGCACATGGTAGTAAGGCCTACATGGGAGGAATACTGCTCTCAACCCGGTGATATAGTTATCGACATGGATCCCGGCATGGCATTCGGATCAGGGCATCATGGCACGACAAGGAGCTGTCTTGTGCTGATGGAGAAGGTAGCCGCTGGCCTGCGCAGTGGAAGTGTGCTTGATGTTGGCTGCGGCTCGGGCATATTGGCTATAGCCGCCGCAAAATTAGGCTGTCATGATGTCACGGCAATCGACAACGATCCTCAGGCGATAAAAGTGGCCAAGGAGAATATTGGGATCAATGGGCTCAGTGGCAGAATAAAGTGTCACACAGCCGATCTTGCCAAACTCGAGAATGGCCGACGGTATGATGTGGTAGTTGCCAATATACTGGCAGAAGTCATAGAGCGGTATGCAGATAAGATCACCCGTGCCGTGAAAAAAGGAGGCCAGCTTATAGTTTCCGGCATCCTTGTGCCTCAATATCCCGCGGTTAAAAAAGCTTTGGTTGGTTATGGGTTTAGAGAAAAAACAGCTATTGTCGACGGTGAATGGAAGAGCGGCCTATTCTGCTGGCGGTAGTGACGGCTTTGGGCCGCATATTTCGGTGTGGATGTAAGTCTGGTTGGGTGGGTAATGCAATGAAGCTGAAACTGTAAATCATAAGAAAGCACGGCTCGGCAGGGACCCGTGCGTCGCCCAGAGGCTATGCAGGGCAGGCTGCCTCGCCCTACCAATATGCCGAAAAGGTAGGGCGAACCGTCTCGGTGAGCCGATCTTATGTGATTGCGTTTTTTCGAATATGCCCCAGACTGCTCAATCAGACCTAAGGAATGATTGACACCCAATCCTGTTTGTGATGATATTTAATAGTCCTTTGTGGGTCACTCAGCAATCAAGGGGGTTACCGTGGAAGATATGCTTTTCAGTGAACAGGTTCAGGTTGAGCGTAAAACATTCACATTCGACCTAAAGGAGAACCCGCGCGGCAGGCTCCTGAAGATCACAGAAGATGTAGGTGGTCGCAGGGATGCCATCATCATCCCTTCTACCGGGTTAGAGGATATAAAGCAGGCACTTGACAGGGTGATTTCTGCTCATAGATCCGCCGGACCGGTCAAGGCAGAAGGCAATGATGAGTAACAAGGCTGTGTTTCTGGCTCTACTGGCTTTCCTGGTGCAGACTTTTCTGTGTTTCTCTGCCGATGATCCGGCGTCCAAGGTGACAGCCCAGTCCCTTCTTGATGATGTTGTAATTCAACTCCCGCAGGACCAGATAAAGATTAGCGGCACTTTATGTGTCCGTCAGCGCAAGGGCGTGGTTGTGCGTGAATTAAGGTTTGAAATGGACTGCAATTGGGGTGCCCAGCCCTCAACGGTCAAGTATACAATAATGGATGCGTTTGGTGCTGAGCTTGAGCAGATGACAGTCAAAAGGCCCGAAGGCGGTCAGGCAGAGTACCTTTATCTTACCGGCGCGCCGCCCGTATCTGCGGCTGTGCCCGACCTGACAAAGGCCATTCAGGAGAGCGATATCAGCTGGCTGGATCTTACTTTGTCATTCCTCTGGTGGAAGGGCGGAGAGATCAAAGGTTCTGAAGAGGTCAAGGGCAGGGACTGCTATATAGTTGAGATACCGGCACCGGCTCCGTCAAGCCAATCCTTTGCCAAGGCGAAATTATGGATCGACAAGAAACTGCATATGCTGTTGCAGGCAGAAAATCTGAACGTAGACGGTAAGCTCACCAGAAAATTGTGGATAAAGAGCTTTAAGAAGATCAATGACCGTTGGATCATTAAAGATATGGAGATAGAAGGCTATCCATCTACACACCGCACGAAACTGCGCATACAGGAAGTGGATTCTGCCACATTTAAGGCGAAGGATCTGGACAAAGATCCTCTCTGATGCTTGTAAGTAAAAGCCCTACATACAGGAATTCTGCCATCTGGTAGCTTTTCCGGCATGCCACAAATAATATTAGACGAGAATGACTCGCTGTGTCCCAGTTGCGAGCGTTACATCGGTTTTGTCACAGAGTGCCCGTACTGCGATGCAGATTCATATAAAGGCAGTCTGATTGTAAAAATGCGGGTGATGACGCTATTGATAGCGGTTGCAGGATCTATATTGCTTGGGCTCTCCGCTTTGTGTCATTCAATCCCGATTTTGACTGTCTCCGGAATAGGTGCCTCTGCTAACGGCAGGATTGTCAGGCTTTCCGGGCAGATTGATGGCAGGGTCACGGCTTCGGAGGCAGATGGCAATATCAGCTTCAACATCAAGGATGGTACCGGCCGTATCAAGGTCATCGTGGATTCAACGTGTGCGCAGATGCCGGCTCTTGGTGGTCAAAAGCTTAAGCAGGGAATGCGACTTTCCTTGGTGGGCCGAATCAGCCTGGGCGATGATGGCAGGGCCAGGTTCCTTGCCAGAGGAATGGATGGAGATATTCTTGATGTGAGTGGCGAGGAGATTTCAAAGTCAGGGAATGGCCGGTAATGAGCGCATGCATTATATCTGCGTTTGCTGGTGCGTTGCTGGCGGCTGTATTTTCATTGATGCCGGGAATGCATATGGCGTTTATTATCGCCATCCTGCTTCCTGTGCTTGATGTTATCGGCGTTGGGGAAGTGTATCAGATTATTGCGTTCATTGGCGGAGTCACGGTTGGCAATCTATTCTTCGGTATCATTCCCGCCATCGCGTTATCGGCGCCGGATGATAGTACCATGCTGATAAGCAGGTATGGTTCCCGAATGATGATGACGGGGAAGGGGCCGGAAGCGATTGCTCTTGCAGCACTCGGGACGATGATAGGGTTATTGCTGGTATGCCTGCTGATCCTGCCGTTTCTGGGTAATACAGGATTTCATTTCGAAGCTTTTCATTTGCGCTCGCGCTGGATCATATGCAGTGTATTGGCTGTGTTGGTGCTGATTTTAATAGCTGGCGATGCAGATTCGCAGGGGGCCCACTCGCGCTATTCAGGGATGGCCGCAGGTATTTTGACTGTTATCTTGTCTGGTGTCATAGGATATTGTGCCTTTGTTATCAGGAATGCAGAGTCCGGTCATCCTGGCACAATTACACTGCCGCTGATATCTGGGCTTTTTGCAGCACCGTCACTTTTGTTTAACTGTGTGTTTGGATGTCATAGGGCGCATCTGCGATTCGGTGCTGACGGCTCAGCCAGAGGCTTCGCCCTACCTCTGAGAAATCGGCAAATGGTAGGGCGAGGCGTCCCTGCCGAGCCGCAGCGAGAAAACGACGTGCTATCGCGCAGAGCACCGAATCGCAGATGCGCCCGATGTCATAATCCTTTTCAGAAGTCAGCGCTTTCTGATGTAGGTCGCAGGCTTATAATCAACTCATCGCTTTCGGGCGCTCTGGGTGGGCTGTTGGCTTTGGCCGTGCCGTTTGGAAGTGCAGGAGTCGGCAGTGTCTGCGCATACAATTTTCTGAGGAAGGATCGATATGTTGCTATGATTAGCCAGGGTGTTGCCAGAGCATTGTATTATTCCATGTTGGTTTTGATGTTGCTTGTTGCTGGTTTTCCCCTGCCTGCTCTTTCTTCATCAGCCATGATATGCGCGATTTTGAGGGCGAGAGGAGAGCCGTTGTTTTTTGCGGGAGCATGCCTGCTGTTGCCAGCGGTGCTTGCGATGGCAATGCTTTATTTGTTATTGCTGAAAGCGTGCAGGGATGCAGGGGCGGTCAATATCAGGCCTGTCAGTGCCATCTGTCTGATCGGACTGGTTCTTATTGTATTCTTGTATGCTGGCTCGAGCGGTATTGCAGTCTTTATCACAGCGACAGCTGTCGGCATGGTCCCGTCTCTTTATGGTGTCAGCCGTATCTATTGTCTGGCTGGGTTGATGTGTCCGCTAATTTATCTTTAGCGTCAGCGCTGGATTTCGACGAGTTTCTTTTCGATGAGCTTGATATGTTTTGCTTCCTCATTGCGCAGTGCTTCGAGAAGTTCGCGTATCATGTCGACTTTTGTCTCTGAACAGGCTTCGCTGTAGAACTCATAGGCGGCTTTCTCTTTTTGCAACGCCAATCTCAGGATCTGATCGGGTGTTCTGTTCATAAGATTTCAGTATAAGGTCTAATGTGTAAAGTACAAGGATCAGAAATTGGTCCGTGCGCCTTAAACGTTTCACTTTTTGTTCTGTTAGTAAGTGTGCTCGTCGGCGGGGAACTTTCCGCTCTGCACATCCTTTGAGTATTCTTTTACGGCTTCTTTTATCTCGTTGCCCAGCTCCGCATACCGCTTTGCAAATTTAGGAGATAAGTCCTGGCTCAGCCCCAGCATGTCGTGAGTGACCAGTATCTGTCCGTCGCAGTGCCGTCCGGCTCCTATGCCTATTGTAGGGACTTTCACAGCCTTTGTGATTTCCGCCGCCAGCCTGGGCGGTATGCATTCCAGCACAATTGCAAACACTCCTGCTTTTTCCAGTGCGACTGCGTCTTTGATGAGCTGTTTTGCTTCGGGCGGCTTTTTGCCCTGTACTTTATATCCGCCCAGCTGATTGATGCTTTGCGGCATCAATCCGATGTGTCCCAGAACCGGGATGCCATTGGCGACAAGCGTCTTAATGGTATCCACCCGGATTTCGCCGCCTTCAATTTTAACTGCATCTGCGCCGGCTTCTTTGAGGAACCGGCCGCCGTTGGTGAGTGCCTGTTCGGTCGATACCTGATATGACATGAAGGGCATGTCGGCGACAAGCAGGGCGTTCTGTATACCGCGCGCTGCTGCGGAAGTGTGGTGGAGCATCTCCTCCATGGTGACAGGTAAGGTGTTTTTATAGCCGAGGATGGTGCCGGCCAGTGAGTCGCCGACGAGTATCAAGTTGACACCGGATTCGTCCAGCAGTCTTGAGCTGGTGTAGTCATAGGCGGTAAGGCATATCAGTTTTTGCCTGCCTTTGCTTTCTTTAATACTGGATGCTGTCCATTTCTTGGGCATTATTACCACTCCTCTCTGTATAGAACCACCTTGGGGCTTTTCGGTAAAGCCAAAAGAAGCTCTGCAACAGTCTTGTCGGTGCCGGGGATGCGAAGGCCAGGTCTGATCTCTGCGAGTGGCTCGACCACAAATCTTCGCGTCTTCCACCTAGGGTGCGGAACCGTCAGATCATGCGTTTCTATTACCAGAGAGCCGGCGGCTATGACGTCGATATCGATTACCCTTGGCGAGTTCTTCTCTGTTTCCCTGCTCCTGTCTCGCCCGATTTCCTTCTCTATACGGAATAATTCTCCGGCAAGTGCCCGAAGCTCCATCCCGGACTTGATGATTATGACTGCGTTGAGATAATGAAGATGCTGTTGCTGCATGGGCATAGTCCCGACCGGTTCCGTCTCATACGCTGCTGAATGCTCGATGACTGTCGTGTCTTTTATGCGGGATATCAAATCCTTTGCTTTCTTGAGGTATGATAGCCTGTCGCCGATGTCAGAGCCTAGTGATAAGCAGATTTCCATTTGTCACTTCAATCCAAGAACGTCCTGCATGTCATAAAGGCCGGGTCTTTTGTCGACAATCCATGCGGCGGCCTTAACGGCGCCGAGGGCAAAAGCTTCTCGATTATTTGCTGAATGAGAGAGCGTGATTGTTTCGCCGCTATTTTCGAAAACCACGGTATGGTCTCCCACCACCTCTCCTTCACGTTTGGATCGGATAAGTATTTTTCCGTCGGCAGGGGTGCGTGAGTTGTCCTCGTCGAATGTATATATTTTGCGAAAATCACTCTGCCAGCCTTCTGCTATCTTATGGCCCAGTCCAAGCGCTGTTCCGCTTGGAGCGTCTTTCTTGTGTATGTGATGTGTTTCGTCGATCTGGACCTTGTAGTTCAGGCCCAGCGATTCAGCGGCTTTCTTTGCAAAGGCAAAAAGCAGATTAACGCCCAGGCTCATGTTCGGTGCCGATACAACAGGCACGTCGAGCGAGGCTGTCACTACTACCGCCTTTTCGTCCTCGGTCAGTCCGGTGGTGCCGATGACGGCCGCGCGCCGGTATTGTGTCACAAGCCGCATATTTGACGGAATCGCGGTGTGGAACGTAAAATCAATCAATACATCCGATGATTCGAGTGCCTTCTCGAGGTTATCGGTTATCTTTACTGACATGGGATTGCAGCCTGCGATCGTGCCTGCATCCTTGCCGATGTCCGGATGGCCGGGGGCTTCGATTGCGGCTGATAGTACTGTGCCGCTTATTCCGGGTATGGTCTTGACTATGGCCTGGCCCATCCTGCCCGCCGCACCTGCAACTGCAATTCTGATTATAGAAGGTTTTTTCATGATTTATGAATAAGATTACTTTCTGTCGATAGTGTAGCTGCGCATGTGTCATGCGCAGTCTTTTCGATGCATGACACATGCGTAGTTGCACAAATTTACTTAATTATTCCTGCTGCTACCATGCAGTCCCGCAACTTTTTCTTCAAGTCATCGCTCATAGGGCACAGCGGAAGTCTGTACTCTTCTTCGATCATGCCCAGCATAACCATTGCGGCTTTGATCGGGAGCGGATTGGTGTCGATGAAGATGTCACAGAAGAAGCCGAAGTATTTGTGGTGCATCTCTCTGGCTTTTGACCATTCGCCTTTCAGCGCATGCTGGACCATCTGTACCACCTGTGCCGGAATAACATTTGATGCAACGCTTATGACGCCGGAAGCTCCGACTGCCATCATCGGGAGTGTGAGTGGGTCGTCTCCTGATATCACTGTGATGTTGCAGGCTCTAAGAATATGGCTGACTTTCTCCACGCTGCCGCCTGACTCTTTGACTGCCACGACTTTGGGATGTTTGGAAAGCCTAGCGATTGTTTCCACACTGATTTCCCGTGCGGTTCTGCCCGGAACATTATAGAGCACCACTGGCAGACCGAGGTCTGCAATCGTTGAGAAATGCCGATACAGCCCTTCCTGGTTAGGCTTGTTGTAATAAGGTGTCACTTGCAATGTCGCATCGGCACCTGCCTGCATGGCATGTTTCGTGATTTCCAAAGCCTCAGCGGTAGAGTTAGATCCGGTGCCTGCGATGACCTGTACACGTTTCTTGCAGGTCTTTACTGCGACATCGATGACTTTATTGTGCTCATCGTAATCCAGGGTGGGGGATTCGCCGGTTGTTCCTACCGGAACTATGCCGCTGATTCCTGCCGCAATCTGGATCTCAATAAGTTCACTGAGTTTCCCATAGTCAACACTTCCGCCCTTATTGAACGGTGTTACAATTGCTGTGTATGCGCCTTTTAACATCGATAGCTCCTGTTTTTGGCAACCTTACTTTAAGAGTATTTCGTTTTCCACAAGATTCTTAAGTGTTTCTCTTTTGCGGATCAGCTGAGCTTTTGTGCCCTTGATCATTACCTCAGCCGGCCGTGGCCTGCTGTTGTAATTAGATGCCATCGAAAAGCCGTATGCGCCCGCGCTCATTATGGCAACCAGATCGCCGCTTTGCAGGCGTGGCATCTCGCGGTCCAGTGCAATAAAGTCACCGGACTCGCATACCGGCCCGACTAGATCCGCCCGCATCCTCGCGCCGGTCTCACGCACAGACAGTATCTCGTGGTAAGCCTCGTAAAGGGAAGGCCGGATTAAGTCGTTCATCGCAGCATCTATTATCACGAACTGTTTGGTTACGCTGCTCTTGATGTACTGCACCCGCGCCAGCAGTACGCCTGCATTGCCAACCAGGAATCTGCCGGGCTCCATAACGATATCGAATCCGGAAGATCTCAGTAATGGTGCAATGCTTGTTGCAAAATTACTGGTCGAGATGGGGGTGTGATCCGGTCTGTATTTGATCCCTATTCCGCCGCCTATGTCAAGATAGCGGAATGTCGGATAATGGTTGCGCAGTTCGTTGCACAGTGGGATGACTTTGCCGAGCGCGCTTATAAATGGCTCTATCGTCAATATCTGCGACCCAATGTGCATGTGCAGTCCCACCAGCTCTATGCAGGGGAGCTTTGATGCCATTTTATATGCGTTGATCGTTCTTTCGATATCCAGCCCGAATTTGGTCTCTTTCTTTCCGGTGCTGATGTAACGGTGGGTTCTGGGGTCGACATCGGGATTGATCCTGAATGCGATTCTGCCTAC
>CAMCYG010000107.1 GCA_945883775.1 Victivallis vadensis | reverse complement strand
GGGCTTTATTCAAGCAGAGTTGCCGCAATGGAGTATGAGCTTGTGATAAAGCGTACTGTTGCTGAAGCACGCCAGGCATTTGCCGGAGTATTAGCCGCAAAGGAACGGAAGAAGCTCGCGGAAGAGTCGGCACAGCTGGCCGCCTCACTGCTGGATACAATGAGAAAGAAGTCTGACGCAGGTAAGGTGGCGCCTTTGGAGGCTGAACGCGCTGATATAGAACATTCGATCAGTCAGGTCGAATCGCAAAAGGCGGAGAGGCAGGTTCGCTCTGTTCTGGGCAGACTGGCCGTTATCTGCGGAGTCACAAATGCCGTCGGGCTTGATGTTGCAGGAAAAATATCCAATCTGGCTGAGGGAGCCGGCTTATCTGAAAATAGCAGTCTGGATCTTATAGAAAAACACCCGGAGTTTCTCAAGGCAGAAGCCATTGTTGGCCATAAGAAAGCGGAGCTCTCCATTGCCAGGTCGAAGTATATTCCATCGATAGAGCTGGCGGGAGGAATAAGGCAGTTTGAGTCTTCCGGTGATTCCGCTTATGTCGCTTCGATAGGCCTGAACATGCCGTTGTTTTCTCGGAATGGCAGGGCGGTGGATGCGGCGAAGAGCGAATGTCTTGCTGCGGAGTTGTCACGGGATGCTGTGCGTATGAATTTGATGAACCAGTATCGCGCGCTGGTGTTAGACCTTGATGCCGCAAAGCAACAGGTAAAGATGCTGCAAGGCAAGGCGATCCCTGCGGCAGAGCGGGCATACGCAGCGGCAGAGGAGGGCTATAAACAGGGCAAGTTCGGCTATCTCGATTTGCTGGAAGCCAGAAGAGCAATGCTGAATACGCGTTCAATGTATATAGACGCCTGGCTGGAGCATGAGGTGCTGGCATCGGAGCTGGAGGTGTTTGGGCGGGGCGCAGTAAATTGAGAAAGAATAATTACCAAAGAATAATTACCAATTACTAATTATGAATTATAGGAGATGAACATGAGAATAATTACTTACATTGTGGCGGCGGTATTGATGTTGGGTTCCAGGCAAATCTGGGCGGAGGAGTGTAAAGATGGATGCGGAGATAAAGGTGTGCCTGCGACAGCGGAAGATATATTCCAGGCTGAATGCGAGCACAAGATTCCGCAATACACCTGCGATGAGTGTCGCTATGAGCTTGGACTGGTTAAGATATCCAGCCAGCTGTTCAAGGAAAAGGGAGGGCCGTTGGCAACAGGCCGGATGGAGCGAGTCGAGATGGCACAGCATTTTGAGGCGTCCGGCGAGATACATCTGGGCTTGAACATGGAGGTTCACGTCTCTCCCCGCATATCAGGCGTCATCAGCCGGGTGTATTCGGATATCGGAAGCCGGGTCAAGAAGGGGGAAGTGCTTTTCGAGATAGAGAGTACTGAACTTGGCGAGGCCATCGGCATGTATCGCAAGAACATTCTGCTTGAGGAGCTGACGCGGCGCAATCATGAACGCGAAAAGAAACTTAACGAGCAGAAGATAGTTTCTGAAGTGGATATGATCAATGCCCAGATGGAGCATGAAAAGATCAAAGCCGATCTCGAGGCGGCTGAGCACAAATTGCATGTAATGGGTCTGTCCGAAGAGGAGGTGTCTGGAATCAAGACCAACAGTCACAGCCAGGCAACAGGTAAACTGCCGTACAGGGCGTCCATGGACGGCATTGTCATAGAAAAGCACGCTTCAGTCGGAGAGCTGGCCCAGCCTGGCAAAGATGTCATGCTGATCGGGGATCTGTCCAGAGTGTCGGCGTGGCTGGATATCTATGAGATGGATATTGCGCGGGTCATTGATGCAGGTAAGGCCGGGCCCGTCAATGTGGAGATAGAGACCAAGGCTTTTCCGGCAGCGCTGTTCAAGGGCCAGTTGGATTATATAGGCGCGGTCATGAATGAGCAAAGCAGAACGATAAGAGTGAGGGCTATGCTTGATAATCCTGACGAGAAGCTCAGGCCCGGTATGTTTTGTACAGCGCGTGTGGAAACAGGCGCCAGAGATAAAGTTCCGGCGGTCAAACGCGGAGCGGTAATGTCTGACGAAGGCTCAGCATTTGTATTCCGACGGGTCAGGGATGACTTCTTTCTGCGTACATCGGTTGTCACCGGGCGCGAAAACGGGGAGATGCTTGAGATCAAGGACGGTCTTGGTGTTGATGATGTGATTATTACCGAAGGTGCTTTTGTGCTGAAGTCTGATGTTTTGCGGGAAAAGATGGGCGCCGGCTGTGCCGATTGAAATAGGGGAATATCATGTTAAAAAATATTACAGAATTTGTACTGCGCCAGCGTCTTCTAATGGTCATGCTGACGTTGGTGCTTTGTATTGGCGGAGTACTGGCATGGAAGAGTCTGCCTATAGATGCGTTTCCTGATGTGACAAATACACAGGTGATGATACTTGCCAAGGCACCGGGCCTGGCGGCGGGTGATGTTGAAGAGCAGGTAAGTTATCCGATAGAACAGGCAATGCGCGGGCTACCAAGAGTCAGCCAGGTCCGCTCCCTGTCCAAATCAGAACTAGCCCAGGTAGTCATAGTCTTTGAGGATGGGGTGGACACTTATTGGACCAGGCAGGTGGTTTTCGAGCGGCTTAGCATGGCCAAGGAACAATTGCCACCGGGTGTTGAGCCCGAGATGGGTCCGATAAGTACTGGTCTAGGCGAGATATTCCAATATACCCTCGACAGTACAACGTGTGATTCAACCGAGCTTAGGACGATTCAGGACTGGTTGGTCTCACCTTTATTGAAGCCGTTGTCCGGGGTTAACGAAGTCAACAGTTTCGGCGGCTTTGTTAAACAGTACCAGGTTCTGATCTCGCCGGACAAGTTGCTGAAATACGGGCTTACGGCTAATGACATTGTTGAATCAATTGAGCGGAATAATGCTAATGCCGGCGGAGGGGTTATAGTCAGGGATTGGGAACAGATGTATCTGAGGGGAGTTGGCCTGCTCAAGGACATACCAAGCATCGAGAAGATAGTTATAAAAACGGATGATGGCGCTCCAGTGTATCTGCGTGATGTCGCCGAGATCGTAATCGGTGCCGAACCGCGGCAGGGTGCAGTGACTCGCGACGGAAAAGGGGAAGCTGTAGCTGGAATGATCATCATGCTGAAGGGCGAGAATTCGCAGGATGTGGTCAGCCGGGTAAAGAAGGAAGTCGAGAAGATAAAAGTAATACTGCCGGCCGATGTACGGCTTAACGTCTTTTATGACAGGACCTCGCTGATCGACGCATGCATAAATACCGTGGTCAACGCGACTTTAGAGGGCGGCATATTCGTTATAATAGTGTTGTTTATTTTTGTCGCAGAAATCAGAACAGCATTGATAGTGCTGTTCTCCCTGCCGCTGACTTTCCTGATTGGCTTCATCATAATGCGGCAGATAGGGCTGACTTCGAATCTGATGAGTCTGGGAGGACTTGCATTCTCCGTCGGCATGGTGGTGGACGCTTCTATTGTAGTAGTAGAAAATATAAGACGGCACTTGGCAGAAAGCCCGGTAAGCAAGCCGAAGATCGATGTCGTATCCGGCGCCATACTGGAAGTTGCGCGTCCTGTTTCGTTCTCCGTCCTGATAATAGCCCTGATTCTCGTGCCGCTGTTCACGTTACAGGGTATCGAGGGGAAGATGTTCATGCCGCTGGCATTGACGATGTTGACTGCTCTTCTAGTGTCGCTGTGTGTGGCCTTGACGATCATACCGGCTCTGGCGGAAATGCTGCTGCAACGCGGCCCTGAAAAGGAGTTCAGCTTTATAAAGAGGATACACGAAGGATACGGCCGGCTGATAGATTGGTCGGTTGCCCGGCCGGCAATAGTACTGGGAATATCAGGTTTAGTCCTTGCAGTATCATTGTTACTGGTACCTTTTGTTGGCACGGAGTTTATGCCTGCGCTGGATGAAGGTGCTATAGCGATAAATGTAGTCAGGCTTCCTAATGCTTCTCTTGATGGCTCGGCCAGCATCGCCGGCTTTATGGAGAAGCGGCTTATGCAGTTTTCTGAGATAGAGTCTGTGGTAAGCAAGACAGGCCGTGCTGAGATATCTGAAGATCCAATGGGGCCAGAGCAGACAGACCTGATCATTACGCTCAAGCCCAGAGGAAAATGGGAAAGCCGGCGCAGCAAAACCGAGCTTATCGAACTGATGCAGAAGGACCTGGCCATTGTGCCCGGCATTAGAATGTCTTTTTCTCAGCCTATAGCGCTGAGGGTGAACGAGCTTATATCAGGCGTGAAGAGCGATCTGGCGGTAAAGATCTTCGGGCCGGATCTGACGGTGCTGAAATCGGTAGCCGACAAAGCTGCGGCAATCATCCAGAATGTCGATGGCGCGTGCGATATGAAAGTCGAGCAGGTCTCCGGCATGTCTCAGCTTGATGTGATCATTGACAGAGAGGCAGTTGCCAGATACGGGATAAATGTTAATGACGTCAATTCTGCAATTGAGACCGCTGTTGCCGGTAAGAAAGCAGGCATGCTTATTGAAGGGCAGAGAAGATTCTCCATAGTCGTCAGGTATCCGCAATCAGCACGTACGGATCTGGATGCAATAAACAGACTGCTGGTCCCATCGTCAAAGGGGCTGCGGGTGCCGTTGGGTCAGCTTGCCAAGATTGTTACTGTCGAGGCTCCGGCGCAGATAAGCCGTGAGAACGGTATGCGCAGGGTTGTGGTTGAAGTGAACGTGCGCGGCCGCGATCTGGGCGGTTTTGTGGAAGATGTTCAGTCGGCCATTGTGTCTGTATCGAAGGATCTGCCCGAAGGCTACTTTATAGAGTATGGCGGCCAGTTCGAGAATCAGCAGCGGGCGATGAAGCAGCTGGCGATAGTGGTGCCGATGGCGCTATTATTGATATTTCTACTGCTATATATGGCGCTTGGCACTTTCGGCAGTTCTATGCTGGTGCTTTTGAACCTTCCGTTTGCTCTGATCGGTGGAATCGTGGCTGTCGTGATATTCAAGATGCCGCTTTCAGTGTCTGCGGCCGTGGCGTTCATTGTTCTGCTTGGTATAGCGGTTCAGAACGGTGTTGTGCTGGTGGCATTTTTCCGGCAATTGCGGGACAAAGGAATGTCGGTTTCTGATACGGTCAGAGAAGGCTGCCGGCTCAGATTCAGACCGCTTATTATGACGGCGCTGACCAGTTTTATCGGGCATCTTCCCATGCTGTACGCTACAGGCTCAGGCGCGGATATACAGAGACCGCTTGCAGTTGTAGTTATGGGCGGATTGATAACTTGCACCCTGCTGACGCTTGTTGTCCTGCCGGTCATGTATCACCTGTTTGCGTCAAGGGCGGAAAAGAAGACAATAGATGGAGGACGGTGAAAGAATCGCTGTACGACTTCTGCTGCTGCCGGGCGCACAGCGGAGTGAATTAGAAGTAACCAATAAGTAAAAGTATGTCAGGCTGTCCTGCCTGACATACTTTTACCAGTATTCTACGACACATTCTACGATCTTGTGCGCAAGGTCTTTGCTGGCATACGGTATGGTCGTTTTCTTAGCCGCGGATATATCGCCGGTGGGTGTCATCTTGTACTCGCCACTGACATTGCGCTGCAGGATAGTCTCGTTGGTTTTATGCCTGACGAATGTGACGGTGGCGTATATTATCAGTCTATACTCACTGGTCTGACGGGTGTTGTCCTTGTTCAGGGTCACGGTCTCCATCTTGACGTTCGTTATTGTGACATTGACGATGGCATCTGCATTCTCCGAGCTGACGACTTTAAGACTGCCGTCTTTTTGGAATTCCTCTATGGCGGCTTTCGTGGCGGCCGTCTCGACGGTCGGCTCATTCGACGCATTCTCGAAAGGAGGTATATGCACGGTCTTTACTCCCGGCGGAAGGCTGGCGCCAAGAGTATAGCCCATACTTGCACAGCCGGAGCCTGCAAGTTGAAGGCATATAAGAGGAAGCAGTAAGAGCATGTTACTTATCAGATTTTTCTTCATTTTTATTCTCCTTGGATTGAGTAAGTTCTTCTAGCCTTTTCTCTGCCTGTTCGGCAAGTTTAGAATTAGGAAATTGTTTCAGGAAATCACCGTAAGCTATAACTGCGGCTGCAGGTTTCTTTGCTTTGTAATCATAGAAGACCGCCTTATCGTAATAGATCTCGCCCAGCTCATTGAAGAGTCTGTCTATCTCTGTGCCTGCCTCGGCGGCGCCGGGATGTTCCGGGAAGTCGCGCCTGAATGAAGCCAGTGCGGACATGGCGTTGCGGTATGCCCCCTCATCATATTTCGCAGTCTTGACCTTCAGGCATAGACATTTAGCCGCGCGATACGCAGACTCAGCGGCATAAGTGCATTTGGGATATTGAGACACAAGCCGTTCATATGCGCTGACGGCCTCAGCGTATGCGGCATTGTCTTCATGAATAAGGCCTACATAGAATAAAGCTTCCGGAGATTTGTCCCAGCCAGGTGCGTTGCCGGTTATAAGCTCAAAGAGCTTGATGGCCCGCACAGGATCCTTAAAGCCAGGCAGGAACAGGAAATCCCAGTGCTTCTGGGTCATTACCTGGTTTGCAAGCTTGAATTGGCTGTCCATCACTTCTGAATACTTAAACCGGCCTTGAAAATATTCGATAAGATACTGGTATTCATCGAAAGCGTCCGCATATTTGCCGAGTTCTGTGAGAATGCGTGCGTAGGCGAGCTGGGCGGTCAAGGCTTCGGGTGATTCGTGCCATTTGTGGACAAGTGCATTATAGGCTTTGCCGGCTTTGCGTTTCTTGCCTGCCTTCTCCATCTTCTCTGCCAGTTTGAGCTGTGAAACAGGATCAGACTTTGCCGGCCTGTTGAATATCCAGCCCGGTGTCTTCCTCTCAATCTGCTCCTGCAGGTCTTGGTTCCGCATGGCGAAATTGTCTTCGTCGTAGGATCGCTGGGCATTGGCCACAGGTCCGCAGACGGCCAGCATAAAAAGTACTATATATGAAAATCTTGTCATTAAGGTATCCGTAAAACGGACATTACAGTATAGGTGCAGATAATGCCGGTCAAGTCTTGATTTGGAACGCGATTAGGCGTACACTGCTCCTTTTTCGAATCGCGCAGGAGTAGAATATAAGGAGAATATTATGAAGAAAGTGCTTATCCCTACGAAATTGGACAAAATAGCAGCCGATATACTCACGGCGAACGGGAATTATAAAGTTGTGCAAGACGACAAGACCCCTCTGGTCGAGCTTGCCGACAAAAATCAGGACACATACGCCCTCATAGTCAGGAGCGAAGAGGTAACCGCAGACATAATCGAGAAACTGCCGTCTCTTAAGGTGATTGTCCGGGCCGGTGCCGGAGTGAACACGATAGATACCAAGCATGCCCGCAAAAAGGGTATTGATGTGATGAACACGCCCGGTGCCAACTCCAACGCGGTGGCTGAGGAGGTCGTTGCTATGATGCTTGCCGATGCCCGGCATGTGATCAAGGCTGATGCAGTGACCAGATCCGGCGGCTGGGAGAAGAAGGCTTTCATGGGCAGGGAACTGGCAGGAAAGACACTCGGCATAGTCGGGTTGGGTAATATCGGCCGTCTGGTGGCCAAGCGCCTGGAAGGCTTCGAGATGAAAGTTTACGGCTTCGATCCCGTGATATCCGTAGAGCGGGCGAGCGAACTTGCCGTGGAATTGGTGGATCTGCCTACACTCTTCGCAAAATCGGACTACATCTCTCTGCATATCCCTGAGAACAAAGAGACAAAGAAAATGATTAACGAATCGCTCATTTCCATCATGAAGCCGGGTGCGACTCTTGTCAATTGCGCGCGGGCAGGAATTATTGATGAGGATGCCATGCGTAAATATAAGGCGGAGAAGAAGATCCGTTTCCTTAATGATGTCTATCCAAAGGATGAAGCCGGCGATAAAACGGTCAAGGATATCGCGGATGTGATGCTCCCGCACTTGGGCGCGAGCACCTTTGAGGCCAATTACAAGGCGGCAAAGAGGGCGGCGGAGCAGTTGGTGGACTTGGATTACAAGGGCGTGACCAGTTTCATTGTCAACCGCGACATCCCTGAAGGGCTTGATGAGAAGTACTGCGATCTGGCGTATACGATAGCGAGGCTGGCGCACTGTCTGGCTGGAAAGAACAATCCTCTGAAAACGATCGAGACCACGTTTTACGGGAGTCTCGAGCCGTTTGCCGAGTGGTTGTTGGTGTCGGTGGTTGCAGGAATCTGGGATAGTTTCGACCGCTCGATGAACTATCGTGCGGCTCTGGCATTCCTTGAGGAGCGCGGAATAGGCTATGTGAATCGTAAGGCCGACAACATCAAGGCGTTTGGTAATTCGATAACGATAGATCTTACTTCTCAGCTCGGCAATGACCAGCTGCGGCAGATGAGCATCCGCGGCACGCTGGCCGAGGGTATCAAGATGATTGCCAGAATCAACGAGTTCGAGAAGCTCTATTTCGAGCCGGTCGGGCCGACGTTGTATTTTATCTACGACGACAGGACCGGGGTCATTGGCGCCATAGGTTCCGCGCTTGCCCGTAACGGTATCAATATCGAGGATATGCGAAATCCGCATGACCCGAAGACCAAGCGTTCCCTGGCGATACTCAAGGTGAACAAGGATGTTTCGCCGGAGCTGGTCCAGACAA
>CAMCYG010000106.1 GCA_945883775.1 Victivallis vadensis | reverse complement strand
CGCGTAGTGACTGATAATTTTACGCTGGAAGGTCGCTGTGTGCTTCTTGCGACGGGCGGAATCAGCTATCCCAAGACCGGATCGGTCGGTGATGGTCAGCGATTTGCAAAAGTGTTTGGGCATACCGTGGAGCCATACAGGCCGGGCCTTGTAGGATTCGAGGTCGATAAGAAATCCATTACCGATCGTGCGGGACAACCGGCGAAAGAGGTCAGGATCAAGATCATGGCCGGCAATAAAACAGTAGCTGAGACTCGCGGAGTATATGAGATCGAAAAATGGGGCATTGGCGGAACGGCGGTCACTGATGCCAGCCGAATCATTGCGCGGCTTAACCTTGAGGATTATTCTTTTCGAATAGAGTATGCCGATGGACGTATCGAAGAAGTCAAGCCGGTGCGCGCCCGCTCGATCAAGGAAGCTATGGTCACCGTGGGTGGTGTATCGCTTAAAGAGGTGGACAACCGTACGATGGAGTCGCTTAAGTGCCGGGACCTATATTTTGCCGGCGAAGTGTTGGATGTGGATGGTCCTACCGGCGGGTATAATCTGCAAGCCGCTTTTGCCACCGCGCGTCTTGCTGTGAATGCTGTCCTTGGCAAATGCGGTCGAGCGAAACAGTTCCATGCCAGCCACCAGAAAAGTGAATATTTATAAAATCTGATTCGGGCTAATGAAAACAGATACGGGAAATACAGTCGTGAAAGTCTTCTTTCCCGCTTATGATCTCAATGTTGACACGCAGGAAGTAGACAGGGACATCGTGCCTGTTTATCATTGGTAGACGGACCGCATCCTTCTCGGTGGTGATTATCGCCTTTGCCTCCTGCCGTTGGGCTTTATTTATGATGTCTATCAGTTCCTGCTGGGTATATCTATGATGGTCGACGAATCGGTGTTTATCCAGTATTCTGCCGCCCATATTCTCTATCAGGCTTTCGAATCCTGCCGGAACGGCGATACCTGACAGCAGGACAACCGGCAGATCTTTCAGGAAGGAAAGATCTTTCTTTTCCTCGGAGTAGACGTTCTGCAGGTAGCGCGGCGAGTGTCGGCATTCGATGATTTCAGCACGTGGATTGAGATCCTTGAGCCGGGCCTTGATCTCTTCAGAGCCGGTCCCGTTCGATTTGGTGAGAAAGATGAAATTGGCGCGCTTAATGTTTTTTATCGGCTCTCGGAGAAGGCCGCGCGGCAGCATATGCTCGTTTCCGAATGGGTTGGTCTTGTCGACTAGCACAATCTCCACCATGTGCTTGAGCGAAAGGTACTGGAAGCCGTCGTCGAGTATCAATGTGTCGCATCCAAATTTGTCTATGGCGTATCTGCCGCTCTTGACTCTGTCTTTGTCGACGAGCACGCAGACGTCGGAAAGGTTGGATGCGAGCATGTAAGGCTCATCACCACTCATCGAGCTGTCCAGCAGCAGCTTCTTGCCGTCAGATACTATTCTGGGCGGCTCGAACATTTCGCGCAGGGTCAGTTTTCTGATTATCCTCTCCAGGATAGGCGGTTCTTCTTTCTTGTAGCCACGGCTCAGAATAGCCACCTTGCGCCCTTTTTTCTGCAGGTTCCGTGCGAAAATCTCAACAACCGGTGTTTTTCCGGTTCCACCCACAACAAGGTTGCCGATGCTGATTACCTGACAGCCCAGCGCGTGATATCTGAATATGCGATGCTCATAAAGCCAGAGCCTGGTTTGAATAACCGCGTAGTAGATGTATGACAGATGCTTAAGGACCTTGAGCAGAATGCGGATTGGCAGACTTCTGGCGTTCTTATCGGCGCGACTCGTTATGAGCGCGACCATAAACTGTTCCAGTCTGTCCAATCTGTTAGCCTTATTCATTCTTAATGCCTCTTATTAGCTCCTCGACGAGGAATGCAGGTTAGCAATAATCAGGTTTGCCGTCGAAGATAAAAAATAAATATATTTCAACAACCCTTGAATGGTAACCTGCTTTCTGATAGGTATCAGGTCAGCGAATTTATCAGGAGGAAGCGCATAATGAAGATAGCTTTAAACATGGGTAACAGCACAAATTACCAGTCCACCAAGGAGGCTCAAGCCAAGGCCGTGGAGCGGGATGTTCTAATGACGCAGAAGGGGGACTGGAATTCCAGAAATAATCTTGTAAAAACCTTTATGCCTCTCTTGACCAGTCTTGCGGAGAAGCGTGCCGGCGCCAATTTGGCTGAGAAGAACAAGCTGATCGATGCAGGTAAGGATGGGCTGTTGAAGGCGGCCAACAACTATAAGAAAAGCATTGGATCCGATAAGTTTCAGATATTTGCGCTCGATTTCATTGAGAAGGCCATGGAGAAGTCACAAAAGGGCGGCGGGTTTTTTGCGAGATTGTTCGGTGGAAAATAGCGGGTTAGTGCCTTAAACAAGGATAAAAGCAAAGAAAACAAGATGCTTCTCGCGGAGTTCACTGAGGGCACAGAGAAATTACAATTTGCAGAGCTTCGCTCTGAATATATACAAGCGAGCTCTGTGTGCTCTGTGAGAGAATTCTTATAGTTTGGGTTGTGGGTAAAGCCCTCTTCGGTAGGAATAAATGCAGGATATACAGCACGTCAATCCAACTTCTAGCAAATCACTTCCCGTAACACCGTATCAGGGAATGGACTTTGTCGTAAACCCTCCTGTGATCTTGCCCTGTCTCGATTTTAATATGCTGTTTCCAAAAGTTCAGCCGCTAGAGGTTGAGGTGGGATGTGGCAAAGGACGGTTCCTCCTCAATAAATCTTTGGCAAATCCCGGTATTAATTTCATCGGTATTGAGCGAATGATGGAAAGGGTCCGTAAGGTTGCAAAGAAACTGGACAGGGCCAAGTCTGCGAATGTCAGAATCCTGAGGATGGACGCTGTGTACGTTGTGCAGCGACTGCTGCCTGCAGGGTCGGTCTCGGCTTTCTATTTCTTCTTCCCTGACCCATGGCCCAAGCGCCGGCATGAAAGTAACCGCCTATTCAGCGCTGGATTCCTTAATGACCTGGCCAGAACTCTTACAAAGGAAGGGCGTATCAATATTGCCACCGATCATCTTGAATACCATGAGGCAATAGTAAAATTATTTCTTAAGGATGTCAGGTTCAAGCAGGTGGATGCCTATGTTACCAGTGAGGCAGAGCGGACGGAGTTTGAGACTATCTTCATTGGGCAGGGCAAGCCGATCGGGCGGAGCTCGTTCGTCCTAGCCTGACTTTCTGTAAAAGTCAGGCGTAATCACGCACAGGTCGTGCGCGATTGTCGGTGTCTGTCGAGTCCTGAACCTGTCGATGGTCGGCCGGCCAAATACGTTTTCGATCTTTCTTGTTGTAGGAGCAGATCCCCTGATCGGCGATGGGGTGAACGAATCACCGGGAAGAATCGTCGATGAGGGCATCGACTCCTACAGAAGATGAGAAATTCTATTTGCTTTCTGCCCTGCAGGAACCGACTGTGAGCGTCCGTCATAGCCTTCGGCGACGGCGGTAAAATCAAGTACAGTCAAGCAAGACGCTGTCTTTGCCCTGCTACAGCTTCTGCAGCTGTGTTCTTTGCGTTGCCGCCGCAGCGCCGGTCAGTACGCAGTAGACAAGAAGAACCTCTGAATCGCCGAAGTTATACTCTACCAGTCCGTTGAGGAATAGCCCTATCTGGACAAGTGCCAGTGCGAACAGAAGCTCTGAGGCTTTGGCGTCCACTGGTTTAAGCGATGCACTGTTCTTGAAAGCCATCCTGATTCCGACTGCCACCATGAATATATATAGTACTGCGCCAACCCAGCCAAGCTCCACTACGATATTCACCAGATTGGAATGCAGATGATTACGTCCCGGTTCCACCTTGGGATTAATCTCTTTCATCTTCTTATCAGTTAGCGCCGCGTAACCTATGCCTGAGGGATATGCTTTGTGTAGTTTGGGCGCGATATCCAGCCACATCATCGCCCGCCCGCCTTTTTCCACTTTGAATTCGTCTTTTAGCGTTGAAAGCCGGGATTGTACCGGTGGAAGTAGGCACAAAGCGGCTACGGATGCTAATATTATGGCCAGATACATCTTCCTCAGTCTAAGGATGGCAAACAATATTATAGTGAAAACGGCACAGAACCAGGCCCCACGCTTGAAGTTGATTATTAGACCTACAATCTGTATCAGCGTGACTGCCAGCCATACCTTGAGCCCGCTGCGGTCATTCCTGTTGTTGTAAGCGAAGGCAAGGGAGATAAGGATTCCGGCCATGATGATCTGGCTGTACGTCATCGATCCTCTGGATATGAGAGCTGTAAGGAAGTCAGGGCATCCCGGCGCATTCAATTCGACGTTCCTGTAGGCCAATAGCGGATTGCGTATTATGTTGTAGATGGATAATGTGACGCATCCGGCAACAAGAGCTTTGAGAAGGATCGTGAGCCGTTGTGTGTTATATGTGAGATTGGCGGCAATTATCAACGTTGTCAACCACCACAGCCTGCTGAGTTTATGTATGGTCATCTCAGGATTGATGCTCCAGAAATACGATGCTGTTCCGTACATGATGATAAGCGCCGCCGAAATGGCGATCATGTTGTCTGCCGGCGTCCGTCGCTGAACAATGCTCGTTACAAGGAAGAAAAGAATGCTCAATGCGAAAAAGCCTGATCCAAGTGCTATTGAGAACGTGATCGAGAATAATCCCGCCGTCAGCAGTCCGAACGCGCATGAAAACGAAGTTCGGGCTCTGTCATTACTGTCTGTATCTACTGTCATATAAAATACTTTGGCTGTAATGGCGTATGATGTCAACAGCAAGATAAGAAAGATGTCTTAACTAAAGATAATCCCTCCCTTAGGGTGGGTGCAGCTCTGCCGGGTATATACCCCTGCCGCTCTGCCGAGACCCCTGCGACACGAGGTCGCAGGGGTCTCGGCAGAGTGGCAATGCGCCCCCTGCCTGAGGGTCGTCTTTTTTATTGTTGTATTGAAGATTCGGCTGTTTATGTTAATTTTGCGCCTATGAAAAAGAGTAATGAGAAAAAGAAAAAAGTAGGGCGAAGGGTCTTGTCCAAGCTCCTGATGGTTCTGCTTGTCCTGTTGTTAGTGCTGACGGTGGTAATCGTCTTTGCTCCCGCAATTCTGTCCTCGGATTATGCCCGTACCGCAATACTTAAGAAAGTCAATGAGGGACAATCGTTCGAGCTGTCGGTCGGTTCCTGGTCATTTGGCTGGGTGTCAGGAGTCAAGCTGGAGAAAGTAGTCTTCAGTGACCACAAGAATACCGTAATAAGTGTCCCGACAATAGAGATGACCAGCGGCTTGCTGAAGCTTATACCCGCATTGAAGGATATTGGTGAGGTCAATATCAATGAGCCGCATATCCTTGTTTCTGTCCCAGCGGCCAGACAGGCCCAGGAACTTGTTCCGGCTGATCAGGCCGCCGATATTGTAGTCGCAGAAGATAAGGCCGAGTTGCGTTTATCAACTGCGGAAACGGCTGAGGTGGACAATGTCGAAAAGGATAAGAGCACTGTTGCCCTGCCGTTCGACATTATGGGCGTTATCCGGCTAAAAGGCGGCATTGTAGATGTCACTACCATGGCCGACGGACAGAAGTATATCATCTCAGATATAACAGGTGAGCTGGCTTTTAAGAGTATCGATAAGCCTGTGACTTTCAAGCTGTCTCTGAGTCAGAATAATATGCAGGGCCGTCTTACGGTCAGCGGGAATGCAGGCCTTTTTACCGACCGGATATTTGTGCCTGGCAAAGTCAAGGCGGAAGCCGTTCTGATGATGGATAACCTGACTCTTAAGCCGTTCGGTCTGATCGCCAACACTTATGCGGGTTTGCCTGAATTCACTGGGCTGATGAATACGCGCCTTTCGCTGCGGATGGATACTTCTGACAACATCGAGTTGGAAGGCAATGCAAGTCTGGCTGATCTAATATTGTCAGGTGGGCCGGTTAAGGATGATCGCCCTTATTTCGATTCCATCAAGTGCAACTTCAGTCTCAATCGTTCTGGACGGAATATCAACATTTCAGCGTGTACGCTCCAATCACCGTTCGGGTCTTTCAATGCCTCAGGGACAGTTAAGGATACCGGTGCAGGTTTCCCGCAGGGGTCAATACAGTGCAACGCGGATATCGACCTAGCTGTAATAGCTTCGGAATTTCATAATACCCTAAAGATCAAGAAAGGACTGAAGATTACGAAAGGCAGGATACTGTCGAGTGTGACTATAACTTCAGTTCCGGATAAGTTGAAGGTGTTCACTGATTCCAAAGTTACGTCGGTGGAGGCAAGGGAGGCAGGAAAGGCAATCTCGCTGGACACGCCGATGCACATTACAGCATCGTTGAGCAAGACTAAGGATACGATGGAGATCGAGGACCTGTCGCTGACTTCCAGGTTTGCGCAGGGAAAGGGCAGGGGTAATCTCGACAACTTGTCAGTGTCGCTGGAGGCCGATATTCAACAGGCGCTGAAAGAGGCGGCCAAGTTTGTTGATCTGAAGGGCTATGACGCGTCAGGCAAGATGTCGGCGTTGTTAACTATGAATAAATCGGCCAGGACCGAGCGAACTATTGATGCCAAGGTCAGCATAAAGAGCCTTATGTTTGCCGGAGTCACGGAAAAGCCTCTCAAGCAGGCCTACCTTGATGTCAGGGCGGCCTGCCGGCTCGATTTCGCGGATGACGGCAGATGGAATGGTGCAAATGACCTGGTATTTAAAATACAGGCCCCGGCTTTGACGGCAGACGTAACGGCGGTGAATGCCAAGCCCGGTGATAATCCTGATGAAATTACGGTTAAAGGGGCAAGCCTGAGTATCGCGGCTGACCTTGATACGCTGTGTGATGTGTTATCCCGTACTGGAGTGTTAACTAATGATCTCAGGCTCGCCGGTCAGCTGACGGTTGACTCCAAGCTGGACATAAGTAAGGGTGCCGTCTATGCGACTGCACTGAACGCATCCATCAAAAAGTTGGAGGTCAAAACAGGCAACGTAGTGTTCAGCGATCCCCAAGTCGTCATTAACGGATCTTTGCAGGCTAGTGCCAAAGCTAACGTCGCTAGAGTTAAGGATATGACTGTTTCTCTTACGGCCGGCAAAATTAAGATTTCTGATGTGTTGGTAAAGGACCTCAAACAGCCAGCCAGCGATCTAGAGGCCAGGCTTTCTGCTGATCTCGACCTTGGCAAGATTTCCAGCGGGCTGAGCTTCCTCAAGGAAGGTGGGAAGGCTCCGAGTTTCAGAGGGATGCTTAATGCCGACTTTATTTCGAGCCTGTCCGGAAGTGATCAGGAAATTAAGGTGAATGCGACTGCCGCTGATTTTGTCCTGCGTTCCGAAACTGGCATTGAGATCAAGGAGCCGGTGGTCAAGGCTGCTGTTAATGTTAAGCTCGAGCGGAACAGCGGTGCAGCCAGGTTGGATACGCTGAAGCTTACTTCCGGCATCCTGACCGTCGACGCGTCAGGTTCCTACGGCGGCAAGAGGAACCAGATGATAGATATATCCGGGCGGTATGAAAGCGATCTCAGCAAGGTAGCCGGGATCATCAATTCGTTCAGCAGTACTGCTATCAGCATGGAAGGTATGCCCAAGGACAGTTTCAGGATAAGGATGCCGGTGGACGGACGGAAGTCTGCTGACTTGCTTCGCGCTTTGGAAGGCTATGCGGGAATACAGGTTGCCAAGGTTACGGTATACGGAATGGACTTGCGCAATATCTCGACAAAAATAAACTCTTCCGGCGGCGTCCTGTCAGCTGATGTGTCTACCAAGTTCAACGATGGCGATGTGAATATTATGCCGCGAGTCGTGTCGACTGACGGCACGATGCAGTTCGATCTACCAGATAAGTCGCGGGTCATGAACGACGTCCGCCTTACTGACGAAATGGCCTCAGAGATACTTGCCAAACTGCATCCTATATTGAAAGGCTCATCCGTGGTGTCCGGAAAGATTGGCATGTCGCTGGACAGCTGTCACGCTCCACTTGACCAGAAGATTATGAAACAGCAGGCACGGTTTAAAGGATCGTTTGATATGGCCGATGCTTCTTTCAAGCCTTCCGGCATTATTGCTGAGCTGTTTGATCTGTGCGGCATGGAAGTCAAGACGTATGGCGTTAGGAACGCTAAAGTCGATTTTGAATGCAGGGATGGGAAAGTAGAGTCATCCCCGATCCAGATGGTTGCGGGTGGAATCGCGGTGACTCTGTCTGGATATGTAACGTTAGACGGGCTGATGAGCTATACAGCTGAGCTCCCGGTAACCGAGAAGATGATAGGGAAACGTTATTACCAGTACGTCAAGGATGCCAAGATAAAACTTATGATAACCGGCCCTGTTGACAAGCCAGGCCTAGCAAAAGAGTCGTTCAAGGCTAGTCTGGCATCGCTTACCAGCGAGGCAATGCGGATTATTGCGGACAATGCTAAGAAGGCAGCGGAAGCCAAGCTTCAGGAAATGCTGAAGAAACAGCTTGAAGGGTCGGGAACTAACAAGGCCGAGAAAATAGACTTCAAGAAAGAAGCCAACGACCTGTTCGATATCATTCTGAAAAAGCCTGACAACGTGAAAGAATAGTCAGCTTTTCTCTGGCGAGAAAAGCTGTACAGCGCACGACTTGTGCGCTGGGGGTGGGGGGGATGTAGAACTGCGCTTGACACAAGCGCAGCTACAACGAGGATATGCTAGAATGTAGCGGCGCATGCTTGCCGGGC
>CAMCYG010000105.1 GCA_945883775.1 Victivallis vadensis | reverse complement strand
CACACCCGAAAATGTCAGTTCCTGACATTTTCTCTGTTAATTCCGGTGCCGACAGTTTTCAGAAACTGTCGGCTCCGGAATTAACAAAGCAACAACTCTATATCAGCCTTGGTTATGTTGCGTATGATGCTGTTATCTTCGTTGATAATCGAATCCGCAAGCTGACGCTTGCTCTTTTGTAGTTCGAGCACTTTCTCTTCAACCGTATCTTTGGCAATCAGCCGATAGGCAAACACGTTCCTGGTCTGCCCTATTCTATGCGCCCGGTCAATTGCCTGGGCTTCTACAGCTGGATTCCACCATGGATCCAGCAGAAACACATATTCCGCCGCCGTAAGATTCAGACCCAACCCGCCGGCTTTCAGGCTTATCAGAAAAAGCTTACAGTTGTCATCTTCCTGAAACCGCTTAACTCGTGCTTCTCGATCCGTGGTCTTTCCGTCAAGGTATTCATACGTAATCTTCTTTCCGTCCAGCGCCTTTCGGACAATGGCAAGAAGACTTGTGAACTGTGAGAAAACGAGAATCTTATGCCCCTCCTCCAATATTTCTTCAATATTAGGGATCAATGTATCCAGCTTTGCGCTGGAGCCACTCAGCAGTTTCCCGTCTATTAAGCCCGGGTGACAGGCGGCCTGCCGCAATCTCAGCAGTGCCTCAAGAACCATGATCTTTGATTTATTCAGCCCGTCTTTTTCAATTTTGCCCAGTAGTGCCAATCTATAGTAATTCTTAAGGTCGTCATAAAACTTTCTCTGCTTACCTTCCAATTCACAATATATCGTCTCTTCCGTCCGTTCCGGTAGGTCTTTTGCAACCTGTGCTTTTGTTCTACGAAGTATGAACGGCCTTAACGCACGCCGGATGATCTCAATCGTCCCGTTCCCATCCGACAATCCGCCAACCTTGAAATCGCCAAAAGCGGAAGACGCGCCCAGCATCCCCGGATTCAGAAACTCGAAAAGACTCCACAATTCGCCGAGATGATTCTGGACAGGAGTTCCGCTCAACGCCAGTCTGTTCTCGCCATTGAGAAGCCGGACCGCCTTGGTAGTCAGGGCATCAGCATTCTTTATGGCTTGCGCCTCATCAAGGACGATGAGATTAAATTTGGTGTCCTTGAGGTGGACGATATCACGTAACATTGTCCCGTATGTGGTCAGAACAATGTCGTACTCTTCAAAATGAGCCCGGCCCTTTATCCTGCCCAATCCAGTATGATCCAACACCGTCAGTCTTGGAGCAAACCTCAGGACCTCCTGTTTCCAATTGAATATCAACGACCGTGGAACGACCACCAGCGATGGCTTTCTTCCCCCTGACACACCGGTCTTAGCCGCCCTGAATGACTCAAGCAGTGCAAGCACCTGGATCGTCTTGCCCAATCCCATGTCATCTGCCAGACAGCCGCCAAACCCCGACTTATTCAAGAAATGCAACCAGCCAAGTCCCTCCTTCTGATACGGCCTGAGATCGCCTGTCAGACCAGCCGGATTATCCATGGGCTTGATTTCTGAGATCTTGTGCAGGCTTCTCACCCGCGCACTGAACTGCTCGTCATATAGCACATTCTTGCTGTCGCCCAGCATCGCATCAAGTATACACGCCTGATTGCTTCTAAACCGGATCTTGCCGTCTTCTTCATGCCCGAGGCTGGCATACCGCTTAAGCTTAAGACGCAATTCATCATCGAGAAGGCCCAGACTGCCGTCACTTAATACTATTATCTCCTCTTTCTTCTGGATTGCCTTCAACAGGGCAGGCAGTTCCGCCGTGACTCCGCCAAAATTGATTTTTCCTGACAAATCGAACCAATCGACACCTGTTGTCACAGCAATATTAATCGCACCGGACTTCCTTAGCGGCTTACCTTTGAGCTCAACTATCCATCCGGCCTCTGCAAGCTTGCTGACAACTTCATCAAACCGTCTGACACTTATCCGCGCAAGCCGCCTATCGTCATAATAATGATTCCCAAATGTCAGCCCCAGCTCATTTAGCACGCTGAGACAGGCCTGCTCTTTCTTGATATCGCGCAGGAATACCTGCCGCTTATCAGGCAGATAACAATAACTGCTCTGCGCCTGATCAGGCCTTATATCAATTGAGTCATACTTTATGAAAACCTCGCCCATATATGACAGCGTCTCTGTGAATTCACTGCCGCGATCCTTCTCTATACGGAACACGGGCTTTGGCTCACCAATCACCTGCTCTATTCTCATTTCTTTCGGCATGGTAACCGGCGGTAAACAGGGGACCTGATACAGCATTTTGAGAAACTCATCCTTCTGCGCGAAGGGGACTGTAATTCTACCGTACTTCTTCAGTGTATGAAGCAGGGTGAAGGCGGCATAATCGTTCAGTCTCTCTATGCAGTCAGACCAGATCACCCAGCCCTGACTGAGAAAAGCCGCCGGTTCAGAAAGCATACGCTCTACTCCATCGCACACAAGCGCACCCTCAACCACGTATTCCTTTTTCTTCTCATTCCCGGAGATGCTGATTCTGAAATCCCAAACCCTATCACGCCCAGGCGACATCGGCTCGTAATCATCAACCAGCACATCGCCCACATAGTACCGGCCGGTTTTGCAGAGCAGAGGGATCAACAAATCGAGAGCCTTGTCAGGGACAGCAATACCATAGTAGCTGCTGTAATATGATCGGGATTGCTCTGAACATTTCAGAATGCCCAGGATCTGAAAGTCCACCTCGTCATCCACCAGCGAAAGCAGGTTGATATTATAAGACGGCGTCTTAAGCTTACCATAACTGCCGTCTTTCTTAATGGACTGCATATATATCGATATGTGTAGGATGCCGCGCTCGTCTATGATCTCCGGATCCGTCAAATACAGAAGCCTCGCTTTTGTTGTTGGATTGCCGGTAAAGCGCGGAGCTTTAGGACTGCCCATTACACTGGCGAATGCGGTCTTCCAGCGCGGCATTTGACGTTGGTGATCAGCTGGCTTTGGCTTCACCGTAAAAGGACTTCCCAGCTTGCGGATAAGTTCGACATGTTCATCAACATGTTCCTGGCTGACTCCCGCATGGATATCTTTATACTGCAAAGCATTGCTAAGATAACCTTTCTGCTCGGCATCCATAATAACAGCCCAGAGATGTTTACAGGATGCGTGCTCCTTGAAATACGGACAGGAACAATCCATGGCCAGATCCCCGTACTCCAGCGAGAGCCTGACCATATAAACCTCAGTCCCCCTTACTGTGGCATCAACCGAATCCTCTGACCCGGCAATACTACCCACTCTGCCGCCCAGGTAATAGGCCTTGCCTCGCTCACGGCATCGCGGACTGAATCTATGCAAAAGTTTTTCTGCCAGATAACCCATATAAAACCTTTTAGCTGCAGCACCCGGTGAGACACCGGGACTACATCAAAGCGTGCTGTTTCTGTTTCTTGAGATGATAGCGACCAGCGTTATCCATTGCGCCGGAGCAATCTTCTCCGGTCGTAAGTCAGGACTGATTTCCGATTCGATAAGATAAGAAACGGGCATTCCCATTGACTTGAATATCGTAGACAGCTTTTTCCGACGCATGGAGAAAGCTTTTTTCACCAGATCACATACTGCTTTTCTGCTGCTCTCATCCACCAGTGCGCCCGGCTTTCTGACCAGATTAATCACCGCAGAATCAACACCTGGCGCAGGCCAGAAACAACCAGGAGTTACTTTTCTGATATCAGAGGAATCATACACCAACTGACAGAGAACGCTAAGAAGTCCGTACTCCGAGGTGCCTGGCTTTGCCGCCAGTCGATCGGCTACTTCCAACTGAACCGTCACCGTGATGCTTTCCGGCGGGTTCTGCATCATAAACATATCAACAAGCAGTCTACTGGCCACGCAATATGGTAGATTCGACACGAATCTGTTGAAACTGATCCCGCTTAAATCGACATCGACCGCATCCGAATGGATCAGCGTCAGGTTCTTGGCCGCATGCAGCCGTGAGACAAGATGCGTGTATAGCCCGCTGTCCTTCTCGATGGCGGTAACAAACGCGGCCTTCTCCATAAGCATTTCAGTGAGTGTTCCCAAACCAGGGCCAACTTCCAGCACGCGATCACAGGAATTTATACAAGCCATATTTATTATTATGTCCAGGATGTTGCGGTCTATGAGGAAGTTCTGTCCCAGCTTGCTGTTGGGCATTATGCCGATTTCTGAAAGCAGTGCTTTTACATCTGAAAGACTTGTTAAATTCATAGAATTACAACCTAAAGCATCGCAACAGGTAGCGGAGAAATTAACGCTGCCGCTGCTCTCATTATTACGCTACTCTCCGTCATATTCTCGCTATTCTGGACAGAATCGCCGATCGGGGATCGGCTCCTACTTCCGGATGTAGGAGTCGCAACCCTTTGCGACGATTTTTGGTGTTTATTTCTTGATTAGGTGATCTTTTACATCCGGACTTCGTAGATTTTGACAAATGCATCCTTCTTCAATCTCTCGATCCACTCGGCATACAGCTTCTGACCTTCCTTCTGCCGTAATTGCTTCTCTATATCCGACTGGACCTCATCGAAAGACTTTGCCGACGCCTGCTCGACATCCTCACACTTGACGATAAAATACGCGTCAGAAGTGTTTATGACATCTGTGACTTCTCCTTTTTTCAGCCGCTCCACAGATTCCGCCAACTCTTTCCGTAATTTTGCCGCCGGCTCTACCCAACCCCAATCCCCGCCGAATTCCGCCGTATCATCGTCAGAGTGTTTCTTCGCAAGGCGCTCAAAATCTTCGCCGTCGCTGATAAGCTTCCTGACTTTGGCAGCAAGGTCCTTCTTAACATCCCCATCGCCGGATTTATCAGCATCAATGATGATCAGCCTGAGTTTCATCCTCATGGGCTTAAGGAATTCGCGCGTATTACTGTCATAGGCCGCCTTGACCTCTTTGGGCGTGATCTGGATATGCTTCTCCACATTCTCACTGCGCATCGATGCGACAATGATGTGGTTCTTGATCTCAGCAAGCCAATCCGGGTATGTCATACGGTCCTTGGCCAATATGGATGTCAGCCTGGTCTTATCGCCTTTGAAGTTATTCTGGATATATTCGTTGGCCCTTTTCTGCACCAACCAATCGGGAATCGTCAACTTCTGATTGTTAAACGAATCAACAATAAGCCATTTATCCACCTGCGACTGTAGGGCCTCTTCATATTCCTTTGCCATGCGCTCTTTCAGCTTCTGGCCTGTGTATACTGAACTAATCCGCTCCTGGCGCGGTGCTACGAGTGACATGACATCGCTTACGGTGACTATATGGTTGTTTATCCTTGCGGCAACCCCGTCTACACATACGCTCTTCTCTTCAGCCTGAAGAGGGGCCAAGGTCATGCACAGAAAAAATAATGAATATCCGATATATTTCATAGCAAACGTTGAATTTATAGCATTTCAGGTGATTATACCACCTGAATATTTAATGATGGGCCTTGCAGCTCTGCCGGGACCCCTGCGACCTCGTGTCGCAGGTGAATAAGACTGTTGGCATTATTACTTCAACCTTTCAGGTTGAATAGACAACAGTCTTATTCACCTGCCGGACAAGCCGGCATGGGTATATACCCGGCAGAGCTGCAATACGCCCGGTCTTCACGTCTGCAAGCACACGATGCTCACAGCCCCTGACTATTATTGATTTCACAGGAGCAGGACATAGCTTCTGACAAATACCGCAGCCCCGACATCGGTCCTCTCTGACAACCGGACAGGGAACGCCTCTGTTCCTGATTAAGTCGATTGCGCGATACGGGCAGTTCTCCTGACACACTTTGCAATATTGCTGGCTACCCCATGCCACACATTTATCGCGCAGCACCTCAGCTGTGCCAAATGCGATGTTCTTCTTCTCCTCTAAGCTGATACGCTTGATTGCGCCTGTGGGACAGACCTTCGCACAATCATTACACCATTCGTAGCAATAGTCCGGCTCCACCTTCAGCACTGGAGTCAACACCCCTTCCAAGCCGCTCTCCCCTGTCCAATCAGGATGCAGGACCCTGGCCGGGCAATTATTTACACAATTCCCGCATCTCACGCAAAGCGCCGTGAAGCTCGATTCTTCAATTGCGCCCGGAGGCCGAATATGTTTTCTCTTCTTCCGGTTAACCATAATCATGAGATAACCGATCCCGCCGCCCAGCGCCAGAGAGAGAAACTGGAAACGTGAAAACGCCGCTCCTAACTTCGTATCGGCAACACCCTGCTCAGCCGCCCTCTTTGCCGACAGGCCTGCAGATTGAGCCGGTCTTAAACCTGCCAGCCCGCCGCGCAAATGAAGCACGCTCTTCGTGACCAAACGGGCCAGCTCGCGCATTAAATCCTGAAAATAGCCTAGCGGACAAATCCGGTAACACAGGTTTGCGGGATAAATATAGCTCATGACGATTATAACGGCAAAACCCATGCCAGAAATCACGCTGGTCCAGGTCACAGGCCTGTGCCACGCATTCAGGAATCCATTGAATACCGATAATGGATCAAACCAAAGAAATAACGGATACCCAATGAGCGCTGAGCCCAGCATAAGACAAAATAGATGCCGATGTATGAACGGCAGAGGTTTGACAGCAGGCAGGGAATGAGGCCGTAACCTAACCACCTGTTCCGTTATCAGACCGACAGGACATATGAACCTGCAAAACCAGCGCCCCTTGAACAGAGCCATGACCAGAACAGGCAAACAAAGTAGAGCCAGCCAGCGGAAAGATCGCAGGGCGATGACAGAGAACAAATCCAGCACTGGACTCAGCGCCGGAAAGATTGCCGAACAGGTCTTGTCCAGCTGGAAGCCCGAATTCTCTTTAAGCCATCCGCAGTGTTCAAGCGCAGACGGGAGTACGACCAACGACACAGCAGTAATTAGACACAAAACTCTGACTGTTTTACGCATTTGCGACCATTCTCGCTTTGACCAAAATAGTTTACTTAATGTTTTTTATTGTGGTACATTTTACGCACTGTCGGTTTCGGAAACAATTAGATTATACATATGATCCACCTGACCAAAAGCATACTGCTGATTTTGCTGATCAATAAAATCACTGTCGTCACGCCTGAAGAGATCCACAATGCCGTGAGAACCGGCGACATCGAAAAGGTGAACAAGATCATAGCAGACAGCGGCCTTCCAGCGGTCAATCTGAAAACCTCCAACGATGTCACGCCTCTGCACATCGCCGCAGCCAGAAATAACAGCGCCATATGCTCACTGCTCATCAAAAACGGGGCAGACGTCAACGCGAAAACATCAGGCGGCTACACCCCCATTCAATGGGCAGCGGGCAGAAACGCCATCGCCGCAGCGCGTATACTTATCGAAGCTGGAGGGGATATCAATGCAGTCACCGCAGAGGGCGTCACAGCACTTCATTGGGCGGCCAGCCGCAATGCCACCAATATGCTTGAACTGCTCATACAATCAGGCGCGAAATACAACGCTACAACAATTAGCGGACTGACCCCGCTCCATTGGGCGGTAATGAAGGACTCCGACTCCGCCGCTGTAATGCTTGCTTACAAAATCGCCTCAACCGACACAAATATCTTTTCCGAAACTGATGTTTACACGGACGATACTGCTCCCCAGCCCAAGGCGGCAACAAATGGGCCGGTTGCCATCCCTGCGGCAGGGGCCATGCCACCGCAGGCGCAACCCGGCAATCTATTGCGTCTGCCGATTGGCACCGATATTCAACTTGATTTTGTATGGATCAAATCACTTAACATCTGGTGCGGAAAATATGAAATCTCAAATATTCAGTTCAGGCGCTTTATGCCGGAGCACAAAAGTCAGATATTTCTTTCTTTTAACCTGGATGACAACAATCAGCCGGTGGTAAATGTGACATGGAAACAGGCGCAGGAGTACTGCGACTGGCTGAACAATAATTATAAAAGCATACTGCCTGCTGGATTCGAATTCAGACTGCCCACCAGCGCCGAATGGGTCGCCATTGCAAAATGCGGGACAGACAGGGCCTATCCCTGGGGCGACAATATGCCGCCGGACTACGGTAATTATTCCGATCTTACCGCCCGGGAAAACCTGCCGGAATGGAAAGGATTGAATAAATACAATGACGGACATGTGGTCACCTGCCCTGTCCAGGATAGCGGCAACAATGAATGGGGCGTATATGGACTTGCCGGCAACGTATGGGAGTGGTGCTCTGACTGGTTTGACAGCGACAAGAGATTTAAGGTCAGACACGGCGGAAGCTGGGATTTTGATCCGGAAGAAGCGCTGATGATCGACTACAAGGGCTTCGACAGGGCAAACGCTTCTTACGACAACATCGGCTTCCGTGTAGTCGCCTGCCCGATCTCGAAGTAATCATCACAAAGAAGAGTTGTAGCCAAAAACACACAAAAACCCCAACAATCACGCACGAGACCTGTACGTGATTCGATTCACCGGAAAAAAGATGGGCACATACGCATCTGCTAACTTTCCGAAATAAAGGTAGGGAGAGGCCTCCGGCCGAGCCGCACCGGAAATGACGGTTGTAAATAAACAGGCGCCGGCACCACATCATGCGATATGGTAAAAGCAGCGCCCCTACGGGAAACTGATTTGAGCATTATAAACGCCTAGCTTGATAGGTATGGGGCGAACCGCCCGCCTGCAACGTTATGCGTAGCATTGCGGGCAGGTCCACGGTGAGCCGCTCTTTTGGGAACCTAATCCGCATTTCTCTTAACGTAGCCCATGAGGGCCACAACCAAAAAGATTTAGACAGAATTAACAGAATGTACAGAATGGGAAGATAATATTTTGTTAATTTTGTTCATTTTGTCAAAAATCTTTGCAGAAAAACAACCATTGACGGATAGTAGTACA
>CAMCYG010000104.1 GCA_945883775.1 Victivallis vadensis | reverse complement strand
CATCTCGGGTATGTGGTCGGTCGCAGCTGGATAATGCTCCGCCTGCTCTACATTCAGGACTTTCAGATCGGCGAAAAACGCATCCTTATATGTCCGTGTATAATCGTTAAGATTCATACCGGAGGCGATTGCCCCTTTGATAGTCTTATCATCAACATCGGTGAGGTTCATGACCTGGGTGATGCTATAGCCGGAATATTTTATATAACGCCGTAAAAGATCCTCGAAAACGTAAGCACGGAAATTACCGATATGGGCAAAGTTGTAGACCGTAGGCCCGCAGGTGTACATACGAACATGCGCACCATCGATCGGGACAAAGTCTTCCAATCCCCTGGTCAGTGTATTAAATATTCTCATCTATCTCTTCCTGCCTGACAGCACAGAAACCACTGCCATCGCAGCTATGCCCTCCGCACGACCAAGGGCGCCCAGCCTTTCTGACGTGGTGGCCTTAACTGAAATGTCGCTTGTTTTAACTCCCAGCACCTCGGCCATCTTTCGCTTCATCTCCGGGATATATGCGGATATCTTCGGCTCCTGGGCTATAACTGTAGAATCAATATTGATTATCTTCGCACGGCTCTTGCGGAGCACATCAGCAACCGCGCGAAGCATCTTTAGGCTGGAGACATCTTTCCATTTACTATCGGTATTCGGGAAGAAGTGGCCTATGTCGCTTTCTCCTATCGCACCAAGCAGGGCATCCATTACAGCATGAACAAGCACATCCGCATCAGAATGACCGTCAAGCCCTTTTGAATGCGGCACGAGGACACCGCCAAGGACAAGTTTCCTGCCCTTGCGGAACCTATGGATATCGAAACCTATTCCGCTTCTAGGATTCATGAAGGGGACTATATATAATAGAAGCGCCTTTAAGCACAATAGAAATCTTGAATCACGCCCATTATTCTGATTTTTTAAGCATTGACCTATCCTTTCAGAATGATTAGCTTGTTCACATATTACTATGAGTTACAGCAAAACACTCAAGAAAAAGGTTGGCCCCGATAAGCTCCAGAAAAAGCAATCCGCTCCATTTATCCCTACAGCAGAAGCGCGCAGCACCATGGAGATACCGGTTGATGACATTATTGAGCAGATGTCATATGAAAACTCGTATCACATCAACATCACATGCCCCGGCATGAGCGACAAAAGAATTAATCTCAGCAAAGAAGAGATAGTCATGGGCCGAGGCGACAACTGCACCATCAAACTGCCCATTTCGAATGTATCCAGACTCCATTTGCGGATTTTTGCCGAAAATGAGGAATACATAGTGGAAGACCTCAACAGCACTAACGGAACATTCGTGAACAATGTGCGAATCAGCCGGTGCATCCTGCGAAACAACGATCAAATCAAAATCGGTGCCGCAAAGATATTGTTCTCGCACGAAAAGAAAACCCAATGAAATCTGCAACAGACGGCACTAACTTTAACGTAACGTTCTGGGGAACACGGGGCTCCATTTCTACGCCCGGCAGCAGCACAGAAAAATACGGCGGCAATACACCGTGTATCAGCATCAAACACAAAGATACTGAGCTGATATTCGATGCTGGAACAGGAATCAGGAACCTTGGCCTGCACCTTGCCCATTCTGTCGCAACCACCGGCAGGCCGCTGAATCTGCATCTCTTCCTCAGCCATACCCATTGGGATCACATACAGGGACTGCCCTTCTTTGCACCGGCATATATCAGCGGAACAAACCTCAGCATCTACGGCAGCCCGAAGAAAGAGCGTTTACTGGAAGGCATACTCAAAGGCCAGATGGATGAAAATTACTTTCCGGTGAACATGGACGCACTAGCCGCAAAGATTTCAGTGATAGAGATGCCTTCCACTCTCATGCGAACAGGCAGCGTCACCATACTATGGCAGGAGCAGATAATGCACCCGGGCGGATCCGTCAGATACAAGATCATGGCCGGCAAAAAGCAGATAGTTTATGCTACCGATGTCGAACTGGACAAAATACTGGGCACAAAGAAAAACCTCTCCGAGCACAAGCATCTCGTAGACCAGTACAGCAAATTCATTCACGGTGCGGACCTGTTGATAGCTGACGGCCAATACACCTCAGAAGAATACCCGCAAAAGACGGGCTTCGGCCACACCTCCATACCGATATTGCTGGAAATTGCCGCCAGAGAAAAGGTCAAGAATCTGGCGATATTCCACCACGATCCGCAGCACTCCGACATGTTCATCGATAGACTCTGGGCATATTACGCACCCAGGATGCTGGCTGGCAAACATGAGATGAACATCTTCTGGGCTCGCGAAGGAATGACCATCTCGGTCTGATAATACCGCGCAGAGACAGGTTGCAGATATAATGACCTTATCCGACAACAACAAACCAAGAATCTTGATCGTCGATGCGGACCGCAATACCATCGCCCTGACATCGATCTATCTGACAAAGATTGGCTACACCCCTGTAACTGCGGCCAGTGGCATGATTGCCCTCGCAACGACAGGCGAAGAGCACATCGACGCAATATTGATGAATATCAAGCTTTCTGACATGACTGGACTGGAAGTGATCAAACGGCTAAACAGCAACAAAAAGCTCGCCAAAATACCGGTCATAATAATGACAGAACGCGAGCACATGGAATCCACCAGAGAACTCCTGAAAATGACAGACGCTGACCTAATAATTAAGCCTTTCGACCCGAACATCCTGAAGTGCGCACTGGAAGAGGCCCTTGCAGGCAGGTCAAGATATAGACAATCAGCGACCGAACTGCTCCTCGCCTCACTAAAGAAGGTCGGCGCAAGAAAACATTTTGAAATCGCCATAACTCTGGTATCGATAATCCCGTTGCTATTACTCACTCACCTTATCCTCAATCCTGCCAGGAATTTTGACCTCACTGATCCGCCGACGGCGGCCATGGTGATATTTGCCGTAATACTCGTCACCTGCGGCTATGCCATTCTTGCCCGCTACCCGATAAGCGTAGTGAGACTCAGGAAATATCTTGAACTGCTGGTCAAAGGCGACACACAAAACATCATCAACCTGCCAAAGGATGAAAACGACCTTCAGATGATAGAAATGTATCTAAAGCGGATAATTGAACAAACCGAAAACCGCATACGGACCATAGAACAGCAGTCACTGGTACTGCTGGAAACCGAAAAGCAGAAAGTCATGGTCGAAAGCCTGGCCGCCGCCTGTCACCATCTAGGTCAACCCGCCACCGTAATAATAACCTACCTTAACATGCTGAAAGACCGGGAAAATGATGATGAATCTAAAAGAATGATAACGTCCTGCATGGAAGCAGCAGATTCAATCCAGGACATCCTCACGAAACTGCAAAACGTGTGCGCCTACAATTCTGAACCATACCTGAGTGACGGTTACGACAAAATCGTCGACATAAGCCGGAAATAACGCGGGAGATTTAACCAAGCTCTAGTCCGCATTGCATATGGAAGGCTAAAAGTGGATCATTCAGACACCAATTACCCCTCTATCGTGTTTTCTGATGATTGAGACTGACATACTGCGAGCCTGAATACCTTATTCAAATACCCAAGTTCAGTCAGATAGTTTTTTGCCACGCCAACGGATATCACGCCAAGGCTCCGCATTCATACTTATGATGTATTGCGACAGCCTTTTCAGATACTTCCGCAGAAATCTTTGAGCTGAACAGCCCTGAGGATAAAAAGAAAGGCACAGATTGGAAACATCCGCTCTGTGCCTTCCGATTTAATGTCTATTTACTTCAGACTTTGGAACGACCCTGATACTTGGTGTGCAACAAATGATGCGATTTCTCACCCAAAGGCTTCTTGAGATACTCATCGTATATCTGCTTGACGTCTGGATTTTCATGGGACTTACGCATAGCCTTGCCTTCGTCCTCCCTGTAGATCGCAGCAATACGCTTCTCCCTGACAGAGTTGTCAGTAAAACGAGGCTGACCGCCACCGCCAATACATCCGCCGGGACATGTCATTATCTCAACGAAGTGATAACTCATTGTCCCGTTCTTCAGGCCTTCGAGAAGTTTTCTAGCATTACCAAGCCCATGTGCCACCGCAATCTTGAAGTCTACTCCCTCAAGGAATGACCACTCAGGCAGAGTGCCTGTGATCTTGACTGTTGCAGACTTGATTCCCTCAAGGCCAGCAACGGGTGCCACATGCAGATTAGGCATAGGCAGTTGCTTGCCGGTGATAATCTCCCAGGCCGTACGCAGAGCCGCCTCCATCACACCGCCGGTATTGGCAAAGATATCAGCCGCACCACTGCCGGCGCCGATGGGCGAATCCATCTTCTCGTCAGGCAGTGTATTAAACTGGATGCCGGCAGCCTTAATGATTCTGGCAAGCTCGCGTGTAGTCAGAACGTAGTCCACATCCTGAACGCCTGAATCATTCATCTCAGGACGCTGTGCCTCGAACTTCTTGGCAGTACAAGGCATAACCGATACGACGATCATGTCTTCGGCTTTGACCCCTACCTTCTGCGCATAATAGGTCTTTGCTACAGCGCCAAACATCTGCTGAGGCGATTTGCAGGTTGAGAGGTTCGGCAGGAACTGCGGATAGTAATACTCCGCAAACTTGATCCATCCCGGCGAACAGCTCGTAAACATAGGCAGCGCAACAGGCTGCTTGTCAACAATCGCCCTCTTAAGACGTGTAAGAAGCTCTGTGCCTTCTTCCATGATAGTAAGGTCGGCAGTGAAGTTAGTGTCAAACACCCCGTCAAAACCCAGACGCCTTAACGCGGCAACCATCTTGCCCGTTACCAGCGTACCGGGTTCGTAGCCGAACTCTTCACCGAGCGCTGCACGAATTGCAGGGGCAGTCTGCACCACAACATGCTTTTTGGGATTGTCCAGAGCAGCCCAGACGTCCTTAATGCTATCCTTCTCGCTGATTGCGCCAACCGGGCAGATCGCGGCACACTGGCCGCACTGTACACAGGCTACGCCGTCAAGATTAAGCGTGAAAGCCGGGCCGATAACTGTGTCAAATCCACGTCCCTGCGGGAATAGAGCGCCAACAGACTGCACTTCGTTGCAAACCGTAACGCAGCGGCGGCACTTGATGCACTTTGAGTTATCCCGTACCAGAGCCGGAGTGCTGTCGTCAATATGCTCCTTCGCGCTAGCGCCGGGAAAACTTACAGCCGTTATACCCATCTCCCTCGCAATGCTCTGCAGTTCGCAGTCGTCATTACGGTTGCAGGTCTTGCAATCACCGCCATGCTCTGAAAGCATCAGCTCCACAACAGAACGCCTGGCCTCGCGGGCCCTGCGTGAGTTGGTGATAACCTTCATTCCGTTCACCGCCGGTGTCGCACATGAGGCAGAAAGCCCTTTGCCTCCCTCAACCTCTACTATGCAGACACGGCAGGCACCCTGAGCCGGACGGCCCTCGAAATGACACAATGTCGGAATCTTGATGCCAGCCTTTTTTGCGGCATCGAGAATGGTTGATCCATCCTCTACCTCAACCGCGCAGTTGTTTATAGTTAGCTTAATCATTGGTATCTCCAATTATATCTTTAACATTTACCGTAATCACACCGCAGACAGCGCCTCGCCTGCCGCACCGCCTCCGCTTCGACCCAGGGCTGTTCGACCTCGTCGAAGTTATTTCGCCGGCGCTCCACCGAAAGCAGAGGCAACTTTTCACGTTTGTAAGATACCGGATCAGAATCAGGATCATAACCGGTGACAACCTTACGATCGTCCCTCCAGAATGAGTGATCCTCTCCCGTCAGCATGACATCAATGCCAGTTGCAGCTCGCTCCCCGCTGGCTACAGCATCTATTACAGATGCGGGTCCGGTAGCAAGGTCGCCGCCTGCAAATACCCATGGAATAGAAGTCTGCCCATTTAACGGATCGACACGAATCTTTGTCTTGTCCGTGACCTCAAGGTTTTCTCCGTTACAGAGCTCAGAGATATTAACCGTCTGGCCGATGGCGAAGATGACCTGATCTGCTTCGATCAGAAGTGCATCGTCGCTGTTCTCAGCCCTGCGTCGACCGCTGTCATCGAACTCGCCAAGCTTCATCTCCACGCACTTGACGCCGCTGACCTTACCATTCTTAACCAAGACCTCAACAGGATTAACAAGAGTGCGGATGACAACGCCTTCCTGAATCGATTCTTCAATCTCTTCAGCATAAGCAGGCATCTGCTCACGGGTACGCCTGTAAACAACCGTCACATCAGCACCGAGCCGCCTCGCTGTACGGGCGGCATCAATAGCCGCATTACCGCCGCCGACGACTACAACCTTCTTGCCGCATTTGACTGATCCGCGAAGATTGTACTCACGCAGGAACTCGACTGCTTCATTAACGCCTGCAGCGTCTGAGCCCGGCATCTTCGGCATCACGCCGTCAGGATTACCTACGGCAACAAAAACCGCCTCATACCCTTCAGCACGGAGACTCGACAGGGTGAAATCACGCCCGAGTTTTTTCTCGGTGATGATCTCAACGCCAAGACCTTCAATCATGCGGATTTCGCGTGCCAGCGTTTCACGCGGCAGACGATAGGACGGAATGGTCTGCACAAGCATTCCACCAGGACGCGGCGCACTTTCAAACACCTTCGGCTTGTAACCCATACGGGCAAGGAAATACGCGCATGACAGTCCTGCGGGACCGGCACCGACAATCGCTAGCTTACGCTTTGCGTTCGCCACATTCTCCCTGACTTCAGGCACTTGAATAGTGATCTCCTGATCAACCATGAAGCGCTTGATACCCCTGATTGTGACGGAGTCATCCAGCGATGCACGCCTGCACTTGTCTTCGCATGTATGGAAGCAAACCCTAGCACAAACCGCGGCAAACGGATTGCGCTCGCGGTGGAGACCGAGAGCCTCGGCATAGCGCTTCTCACCCACAAGCGATACAAAGCCGGGCACATCAACGTGCGCAGGGCATCCGCTCTGACAAGGCGCACGCACCAGTCCGGGACAAACACCCGCCTCGCAATGTTTCAGCCTGATGTGATCATCATACTCCTTGCGGAAGTGTCTTATGGTTGAGAGCACCGGATTCGGCGCAGTCTGGCCCAGTCCGCAAAGCGATGTATCTTTAATGGTATTGCCAAGCTCAATGAGACGTTCCACGTCTCCCTCTTCGCCTTTCCCGGCGCAAATCCGCTCAAGCATCTCGAGCATACGCTTTGTTCCGACACGGCACGGCACACATTTGCCGCACGACTCCTCCTGCACGAACTCCAGGAAGAACCTGGCAACGTCCACCATGCAGGTGTCTTCGTCCATAATGATCATACCGCCCGATCCCATTATCGCCCCGAGCTCCATCAAAGGCTCGTAATCGAGAGGAACGTTAAGGTAGTGACGCGGTATGCAGCCTCCTGATGGTCCACCAATCTGCGCGGCCTTGAACCTCTTACCCTTTGGAATACCGCCGCCGATATCGTAAATCAGCTCGCCGAGCGGGGTTCCGACCGGAACTTCCACCAGTCCTGAATTTACAATGGCGCCGGCCAGCGCAAACACCTTTGTCCCCTTGCTCTTCAGAGTGCCGAAAGATGCGAACCATTCGCCACCCTTGGAAAGAATAGCCGGAACGTTTGCAAATGTTTCGACGTTGTTAAGCACTGTCGGCTTGCCCCATAAGCCGGACTGGGCCGGGAACGGAGGACGTGGACGCGGCTCGCCGCGTTTGCCCTCGATAGAATGAATCAGCGCCGTCTCTTCACCGCAAACAAAAGCACCGCTACCCATCCGGATTTCCAGATTGAACTCAAATCCGGTTCCAAGAATATTTTCACCCAGAAGGCCGTAATGCTTCGCTGCATCTATTGCACTCTGCAGACGCTTAACAGCCAGAGGATACTCCGCTCTAACATATACATATCCCTGTTTGGCTCCGATTGCAAAAGCTCCAATAGCCATTCCTTCGATCAGACTGTGAGGATCGCCTTCCAGCACACTACGGTCCATGAACGCGCCGGGATCACCTTCGTCCGCATTGCAGAGGATATACTTAACATCACTCTTAGCCTTATGGGCAAAGTCCCACTTCATTCCTGTCGGGAATCCCGCACCGCCGCGCCCGCGCAGACCGGACTTCTTCATCTCTTCGACAACCTTTGCAGGCGTCATGCCCGCAAGAACAGACGAAAGAGCCTCGTATCCATCCCTGCCGATATAATCTTCTATCTTCTCGGGGTCTATTTCCCCGCAGTTGCGAAGGACAATCTTCGTCTGACGCTTGAAAAATTCTATGTCGGACATTACCGGAACAGGCTTTTCGCTTTCGTGCTCTTTCCATGTAAGCCGGTCAACAACTTTGCCGTTCAGAAGGTGGCTGGTTACAATCTCTGTGCAGTCCAGACTGCCAACCTTCTGGTAGAAAGTCTTATCTTTCCCAATAACAATTACCGGGCCGCCACAGCATGGCCCCAGACAGCCGGTTTCCAGCACTGTGTACTTATCTGCAAGCCCGGCGCTGTTAAGCGCTTTGACCATAGACTCCTTAACCTGCATCGCGCCGGAAGCCATACAGCCGCCGCCTGCGCACAAAAGGATCTTGTCTGTCTTTACTTCATGCTTTCTCCGGCAGCTCTTCGCTAAAGTTTTGAGCTGGTCGGAAGTGATAATTCTTTTGTCGGTCATTTGGATTCCCCTCCTTCATGGCTTTTTGCACTGCGGTACTGCTCGAGAACCTGATTGATTTTCGAAGGCTTAACCCTTTGATGAACTGTTTCGTCCACCATAATAACCGGCGCAAGCCCGCAAGCTCCGAAACACCGTCCGACATCAAGCGAGAACTGCCTGTCCTCTGTCGTCTGCCCGACATCAATGCCGAGGTTCTTCTTGACGGCCGCCAGAACTTCCTTGCCGCCTCGGACATAACAGGCGGTTCCCAAACAGACGCGAACAAGATGCTTCCCGCGCGGCGTCGTTGTAAAGAATGAGTAGAAACTTACCACGCCGGCCACTTCGCTGTAAGGCTTGTCAAGCCTCTCAGCCACTCTCTTAAGAACATTCTCCGGCAGATAACCGAACATGTTCTGAGCAATCTGCAGAACAGGAATCAGCGCTCCCGGTGTGTTAATATAGTCAGAGAGGATTTCGTCGAAGCGCTTGAAAAGCTCTTCTTCATTAACGGAATTCCCCTGC
>CAMCYG010000103.1 GCA_945883775.1 Victivallis vadensis | reverse complement strand
TCTGCTTACTGGTAGCCATGACACGAACAAGTTCGGCAAGGAACGCAAGCAGGCGGTGCCGCATGTGGGATGCGATATTGTAATTCGGCGCGGTGCATGGGTGGCGACCAACGCGATCATTCTTGGCCCGTGCGAAGTGGGTGAGAACGCCGTGGTGGCGGCGGGCAGCGTGGTTACCAAGAACGTTCCCCCATATCATATGGTGGGCGGCAGCCCAGCACGGTTAATCCGGATTATTGAACCTGCCGGACGCTGACTGAAAGCTTTCACAACATCGGGTTATTATAGGCGAAAGACCGGTAGGGCAGGGCGTGACACGCTGCCGGAATACTTGGTTACTGTTGAAGTAATTAAAGGAGATCAATGGCAAAGATAAAGACAATGTGCGGACTAGGCAAAAAGGACATTAAGAAACTTAAAGACGAGTTGATCGATGAGATCAGCAAGCCCAAATTCTACTGCGCCAACTGCGCACGGGTCAGCACGTCAAAAAAGCTGCTCTGCAAGCCGAAGAAGATCTGACAGTAGATTTTTCTGCAGAATGAAGAAAAGGCGCATCAGCCTTTGGCAGGCTTCTTCACTTTAGGCTCATCAACGGCTGGAGGCCACTGCTTCTCGGCTTTAGCTATCTGCTCATCGTTGAGCCCGAATGCCTTCAATACACCGACCGCCATCATCCTGTTCCCTGCGGCATTCATGTGTACTCCGTCAGTGGTAAGGATATTCTTCTTTTCGGTCTTATCGGCCTTACCAACGGCAGCCTGCATATCCGCATTCAGATCAGCCAGAAGGCATTTCTTTTCCTTGGCAAGAGTCCTGAGAAACTCATTATACTGTACCAGCTTCTGGTTGAGCTCATTGGCCTGGTCTTCCTTTATCATTGTCGCGGTAAGTATCATGACTTTGATATTTGCAGCCTGACACTGGTCGATGATCTTGGTGATGTTCTCCTTGTACTGGTCAAGAGCCACGCCTTTTTCGCCGTGCCAGACATCGTTCACACCGCAGCTTAAGGTCATCCAGTCAGGCTTCTTGCTTAACACATCTTTCTCCAGACGAGCCAGCATCTGGTTGGATTTGTGTCCGCTGATACCTGCTGGTATTGAGACAGCCTTTATTCCGTTAGCTTCCAGTCCGCTTATGACCAGATTCACATAGCCTTTCGGCCCTTTTGCGCCGCCCTGGGTGATGGAATCGCCCATGAAGGCGATCTTCTGGCCGTCTGTAACAGCAAGATCACCTGCATTTGTCCTGCCGGCAAGAGCCAGAAAAGCCATTGCGGAAAACGTTAAGACCACTGCGCGCCTGCTGATCAAACTGAGCATCATGTTATGAGTTTCCTTTCTTTGTTGTTTCCTGCGTACAATTCAACATCTGAGGTGCATTATCGAGCTATGATTCTTAAACATCGCAAATCTCTACCGCCTGCTTCAGCGAGGTAAGCGGATCGCGCTTCGGCACGAATTCGTGTGCGACCCAACCGGTATACTTTGCCTCCACAAGCGCCAGCATGACGGCCTTATAGTTTATCTCCTGGGTTTCATCGATCTCGTTCCGACCAGGATTACCGCCTGTGTGTACGTGGCCGATGTATTCGACGTTCTCCTTGATAGTCCTGACAATATCACCTTCCATGATCTGCATGTGATAAATATCATAGAGCACCTTCATGCGCGGGCTTCCGACTTTTTTGCATATATCCACGGCCCAGGCCGTATGATCAGCCTGGTAATCCTTGTGATTTACCTTTGAATTAAGAAGTTCCAGGATAAGCGTGACATTCTTCTCCTCGGCGTACCCGATAATCTTCTTGAGTCCTTCCACACAATTTGCAGCCCCTTCATCTTCCGAGATGCCGTTCCGGTTCCCTGAGAAACATATAACATTTGGATAACCTGCAGCTGATGTCTTATCTATCGCATCCCGCACGCTCTTTATGCACGCCTCGTGATTTTCCTTATGATTGAAGCCAACAGGAAGTCCATGCGAAGGAGTACAGGTACCGATAAGCCCGAACTCTTTCAATACCGGCCAATCGCCCGATCCCACGAGATCGACTCCGCCTATTCCCATCTCCACACATGATTTGCAGAAGTCTTTCAACGGGATTTTGCCATAGCACCATTTTGAAACGCTTTGTTTGATTCGGCCCTTGAGTTTTGCAGATTGCACTTTTGTCTCCTGTGCTATTATTTTATTACTCCCGAGGTTTACTGCCGCCAGGATCGCCGCACTGCTGGTGATGCCTTTGATTACGCTCCGTCTGCTGATTTCATTATTGTTCATTTAAATTGCGTCCTTTTTATTCTATGCCGCCATTGGGAAAGGTCGCAGATGACGGCCAGAAAAGCAAGTTCATCTGCTGTGCCCTGCTAAGTTCGTATTAGAACGTAGCATGCGTGGGCAATATTCTTATCTTTGCCGGTATTCTGACTGATTTCATGTATAACAACAACTGTGGAGAGGGTGTTTCAGAATTAAGAATCAATTGCGGCCCAGGATACCGGGTTTACTTTAAGAAGCAGGGACGGGAAATTATTGTATTATTGGCTGGCGGAGACAAAAGCTCACAGGATAAAGACATCAAGACGACTTTGCAATTGGCTCGAAATCTATAAGAGGTGACATATGAGCAAAACCAAAACAACACGATATGACGTAGCTGAACATCTTCGGAGGCTGAGTGCGGAACGTTCGCACTCAGGAAACACAAAAACAGACTTGTATCAGGCATCTGGAAAAGATATATTCCCAGCATGACAACTGTTCAAGAAATAGAAAAAGCAGTCAAAGATCTACCAGAAAATGATCTTCATTCGTTTCGTTCCTGGTTTGAGGACTTCGACACACAGGCATGGGACAAACAGATTGAACAGGATGTTCGGAGTGGCAAGTTGGACGTCTTGGCTGATCAGGCTGTAAAAGATCTCAAGGCCAACAAATGCACTCGACTGTAAAACATCACGCAAATCCCCAATTCTAGAAATGTTATTACAGTTTGCCTCAATCCATTCAGAAATTGGCGGACGAGAATTTCGAACTTCTCAAAAGAAACCCTCATCACCCATCCTTACACTTCAAGAAAGTCGGTCGTTTTTACTCTGTTCGTGTTGGACTTAGATACAGAGTTCTTGGCATTGAATCGGCACAAGACGTTGTATGGTTCTGGATCGGCACTCATTCGGAATACGATACTCTAATCAGATGAAGTACGAATCATTGCCTAAACCGTACCGTTGACCCCCGCGGGTCAACGTCCGGTTAGGCATGTCGTTCGCTTCTTAGAAAAATAAAACAAAAGATTAAGAATAGAGAAGACTGGTGGCTTGTCACAGTCTGTGAGCAAAATGAGGTCGTCGGGAAAAACAAGAAGAATCCCACACGGCGCGCTGCCACATGGGTCAACACCATATTAATCAACGCTCCGACTTTAGATGCCGCATATGACAATGCATTACGCCTAAGGCGCGCCGGAAAAGGACGTTATAGGCCCCGTCTTTTCATCATTTACTTATTAATGATGCCGGCGATTGCTCTGGCTACGCGGGGTACGGTACCTGCGCTCCATGTGTGCTGGGTATATCTTCCTGTTCCTCACGTGCAAGTTCATTATAGTCCGCATTATCCTTCATCGCCGCTCAGGAAACAGAGACTGCCACGGTTGGGCGTTATCGGAAGAGAATAACATCGTCGCCATATGCGATTCGTCCAAAGTCAGATCGGCCCACCAGATCAGGGATTTGGAGCGGAATGTCAGACCAGGCTCAGCTTCCTTCCTCGCCGCCATCATGCAGACAAGATAGCGGCCTGGCCTTACATTCTGGAAGACGAAGTCACCCGAATTAGGACAGATAGCTGTTCTTGCTCCTGCCTTGCTCAGAAACCGCTCGAAGGCTTTGCGAGCCTTAATTTCTGCGCTATCTTCCACCCTGGCCACATCGGCCGCACTGCGATCTATGTAGTTATCCCTGTTAACACCCGTCCAGCTCTTCACTCTCGGCGCAATGATCTCCACCGGGGCAGAGGCTGCTTTGACCTCCATGATGTATGTCTGGTATTCCGAATAAAGTCTGGCAATATGCGACGCAGTTCGCTCATTAAAGCTTATCAGACCAACCGGAACACGTGCCAATACAAGACCCGATGTCTGAAGACGACCGCGAATGTGCGGTGCCATCATCCGCACCTGGAAAACCGTAGCACCCAGATTGACTTCGGCGTTCTCGCGATATTCGAAAGGCCCGCTGACGAAACCATCACGCATCCGTATTAGAGAGAATGCCTTGCTGCTGAGATTTGTCAGCGCATACACCGCAGTTTCGATCTCGACACCGGCGCCTTCCTTAAACAGGGCAGGGCCGTATCTCAGTTTGTCGTTCTGCCAAAGGATAAAATGTACTGGTGCCAGATCTACTTTGACCGTAGATGGCATTATGTCTTCCAGCCTTACAACTTCAGGTTGGGGCGGGGGAGGCGCTGATAGCCTCAGATTATCCATGCCGCCATAGCCACTGTCGACTGGCAACACAGGCGCCATAGTACTAAAGAAACAAATCACCACGCCAAGTCCGAACAATTGCATTCTGTTAAGCATGGTCCGATCCTGTTTTAAACAGGCTTAATTTTGCACCTGCTTGGTGCATAATTAAGATTACAAAGACTTCTTTGATATAAAATCAAAGCTGGCCTTAGCGTAGTCGAATGGAGAACCCTCACCGTTGTCCTGTTCGTAAATATACCATTCGATGCCTGATTCTTGTCCGGCCGCGAGCACTTCGTCCCACTTCACTTCACCCTGACCCAAAGGCTTGAGCACGTTCTTCTTGCCGTCCTTTTTAACATCCTTGGCATGGACGACGGGACAACGGTTCTTGAGCGTCCGTATATAAGCCGCCGGATCCACACCTGCCGCATACGCCCAGGCTATATCCAGCTCGGCAAACAGGTTCTCAGGCTTGGTGGAATCCATCAGGATCTGATGCTTGGTACGGTCATCTCCAGCAAACTTCTCAAACTCCATCTGATGGTTATGAAACGATAGACGCATTCCAGCCCCACGCAGTTTTGCACCAAGCTCGTCAAGCCGTTTACAGCCCTTTAGCCACGCTTCAAGGTTAGCAGTGCAATTACCCATCATTCCGCCGGGGGCCACATCCTTACAGCCGACTGTCTTCCAGATAGCGACTTCCTTGTCGAAATCCTTTTCAAAAGTTTCGATAGCAATATGTGCGGCAATACACTTAAGCCCGGCTTTATCAAGCGCCGCACGGATCTTATCCGCTGGCAGCTTCGGCATACCGCTCCACTGTACATACTGCCAGCCCATGTCTGCCACTTTCTTAAGAGTGCCATCAAGATCCTCTTTTGCCGGATTGCGCATTGTATAAAGCTGTATGGCGATTCCGGCTTTAGCTTTCCCTGCCGGCGCAGTTGGTACATCTTCACCAAAACTCATTTGGCTTGCCAAAGCAAACATACCCATCGTGCCCAAAGCTTCTCTGCGTGACATTCTACCGTAATCCAATTTCATTTTTTTATTCTCCTGTTTTTAGAAGACAATCTATTACATAAACATACAACAAACTGATTCCACTGACTACATTATCCTAAACCGGCAGAGCCGGAAAGAATTTACAGAATAAATATGTACATTCTGTTCATTCTGTCTTAAGCATATCTTTACCGTCCGATACCGGATGCCGTGCAAGGATCAGTATCCCGTCAAAATTCTTCTCCACAGAGAAATTCTTCCGGAAATAGTCGTACATGAACGGAATCCTGTTTTCGTTGGGAATTATTCTGTTGTCCATGACCATGTAGCTATTGGAAGCACAGATAGCATATTGCACATGATTACGCTCGACTCTGTCGATCTCGTCTTGCTGGAGTCCGGTATCGATCCCGGCATCAATCGCCACGGAAAAGAAGGTCGCGCAATCGCGGCCGGCGAAGAAATAGAAATGCGGCTCATGCGGATACGCGTAGATATATTCACCAGCGGCTGTGCGACTGGCGATATAATCGCTGACTTGGGTGATCAAGGCGACTTGCTGTTCCGGAAGTATGCAGTTGCCGATTTTCGGTGAAGTATCCATGCGTGGACGATATGCAAAGGTCTTGTCCATTTTCAATTGCAACCACTGCCGATATCCCGGCGTTATTTTCGTCGCCAGGAGAAACGATAACACTAGAAGCAGGCTGATCCATTTGACCCAAGGGAGGCTCTTTCCACCCTGCCGGCCTTTGGATTCAAGCCAGATCAGGAAGCGGTCAAGCAATGCCAGACCTACAACGGCAGAGGCGGCCAGTGAGAATGTGAATTGGGGCCCAGCCATGACCGGTCCTGTGAAGCCGCGGATTCCGATCACAAAGACAAAGACGCCATAAAATAGAACCAGCAGAAGGATTAGATCATCGACCCGATTCCGGTCCCTGCGTCTCATGCTGGCTGATATCAGCAGAAATACTGCAGTCACCGCGTAGATGACAGGAACGGCCACGAAATCGAAGCTGGCCGACTGAAAGTAGCTAATCCATTGGCTCGGTGAGAAGTCAGCCCGCGGCATATCAATCCGGGGCGGGTTGCGATAGTAGCCTCCCACGGCCAGCGGCATTGTCACGAGATTGATAATGACCCCCTTGATACTACTGCCTGCCGCCCACAAATAACCGTAAAATGGCAGAGTAACGGTAAGGAACCCCAGAAAGAAAATGCCGCTTTTTCTTAGGACACCAAGCCGGGTGTAGCAGAGGTAAATAAGAAACAGGCACACGGCCAGAACGCCCATTTCCATGCTCATAAGAAATCCGATACCAGCGGTCAATCCGCCTAATAGAAGAATACCCATAGTATCCTTACGGCTGTAGTAGAGCAGGAATAGCAACGGCACCAGTGCGGCAAAGTTTCGAATCCCGCCCCACCGACTCATCCAGAAAGGGCTGATGGAGAACGAGGCGACATAGTAACACAAGATGAGCAGAATCAGGCGGTGTTTGATCACCATTCGGGCTATGAAATAGATGAGAACCAGACTCGCCAGGGAACCAAAATAAACATAAGTACGTAATGTTTCTAGAGATGCTCCGAATATCTTCATGCAGAAAGCCAGCGCGTATCCATAAAGGGGACCAAAGTTGATGTGGTAGTCTTTTAGTGGAACCTGCCCATGAAGGATGGCGTTTCCCCAATACAGCGGGGCGCCTTCATCCCATGAAAGTAGAAATCCGTCTCGATAGAATGGTGAGGCGGCACATGCAATGATCAAGAGAGGAAGGAGAATGAAATCGAAGAGCCAAAGGAATACCCTGCCCGGCGGCTGAACTTTACCACTGGATTGTTTGGCCTGAGCGTGGAAACCTTCTGTGCTTTTAAGGTTATCAGAGCCGCCTTTCTCTGAAGATTCAAGATGAGTACTCATTTATTCCGATTAAAGGTGACAAAACCTTGTTGGGAATACAAGCACGACTTTGAAAACAAATCACACTTATGATAATCAAGTCTGACTGTTACTGTTCGAGAATGGGCGGAGAGAGGGAGAAGGTCCCTCTCATCCGGAATCTTTATAGCAAGATTCTTTTATTCTGCTTTGGAAGCGTGATAAACAACACGCCGTTATTATTTGTTGTTGTTATGTCTCAATCGCTATTGTTTTCCTCTTCTCATGCTTTTCTTCGGTCTTTGGCACTGTAACAGTAAGAACTCCTTTCTTGAATTGTGCCTTTGCTTTTTTGTCATCGACATCTGCCGGCAGGATTATGCTTCGATTGAATGACCCATATGACTGTTCCCTCCGATACCAATTTCTGCCTTTCTCCTCATGCTCTTCCTTTTTCTCGCCTCTGATGGTCATAACTGAATCTTCTATCTCCACTGTTATATCCTTCTCTTCCATGCCCGGTAATTCTGCAGAAATAAGCACTTCCTTATCGTTCTCCGAAACATCCATCAGTGGACTGAAGTTGGACGCAGCCAGATCCCTGCCCATGCCATATTTCTCGATAGGGAACTCGCCAAGAAAATCTTCAAATAAACTATTCATATCCCTCTGGAATCCGCGGAACGGATCGTAGGCACCACGCCGCACCGGCAGATCCTCCCGGCCACCTTTAATCCTTTTAACTAGACTCTGGATAGTCATGGCTACACCTCCTTTTCTAGCTGTTCAACCAGCTGGTTAGCTCAATCCTCCTTTCCTGATTTGTTAAAATGCATAACCTATACCAGTCTAAATCACACCGGATCCAGCTTGTGTAATCCAATAATAGAAAGGCTGTTATGATGATGCGTTATTGAAGTGTAGAAAATATCGACGGCATAATATGCGTCAATATTTCTCTTTGAATTGTCTTGGTAGGACAATCTGACTCGCAATCAGAATCACAATCTTTGCGCTGTCAGAATCGCCTGCTTGAGCCAAACTCCAGCCGGCGCATGACACCATCCTTCGTCAAAGCACTGACCTGAAACAAGAAAAGTCAGAGCATCGCGCCAAGACGCCAAGTGCGCCAAGAATACTTTGCGATCTTTGCGCCTTTGCGCGAGATAATCTTCTCTTTGTTTCTTCAATGAATAATCCGGACAACGGCCGGTGGCGGAACTACGGACTGGCAAGCATGCGCCGCTACAGTTCTGCTCAATGTAGTTTCCCGTAGGGGCGTTGCTCGCGACGCCCGTCTTTTTCTCCTTGCAAAGCTCATTTTCTGACCGACCAAAGCACGGCATTGGCCATGATTTTGCGTATTTCCGGCTGGAAGTAGATAGGATTGGTTTCATGGCCGGCCTGGAAATAGAAGTAATTGCCCTTTCCCACGGTCCAGCAGTAGCCTTGCACGCTTTCTTCTTTCACGCCGTCTTTGTGGATGTGCGTTCCGCCAAAAGGGGTGGCTGCGGCGGGGGGTACTGCGTAAGGATCGCTGTAGCGCTCATCGTTGGCTATCGTGAACTCTTTGGCAACGCCTTTGACAATCGGATGGTCGACAGCTGTTACCTTTATTACGGTTTCTTTATTATCGGTCTTATATGCCGTAAACGAACACGGCGTGCCCATGAGTTTCTTGTTAGGCTTGGCGAAATGGGCGGAATGCAGAGCGATAAAGCCCATTCCGTCTTCCTTGACGCGCTTTTCGATCTTATTCACCAACGCGTCCGGCACCGCTGCGTGTTTTTTATGGCCCCACCATACAAGCACGTCTGTCTTGGCAAGTAATGCGTCCGGCAACCCCTGGTCCGGATCGCTCAGATTGGCCACCACCACATCCCAGTCTTTCAAGTCAGCC
>CAMCYG010000102.1 GCA_945883775.1 Victivallis vadensis | reverse complement strand
CTGGATGGACAGCAACTTGTAAGCAGTGACGGCCTTGCATCCCAGAGCCTGCTGGTTAGCGACTCAACAACACCAATCCAGCTGTCGGTTATCAATGCAGCTTCTACCGTAACAAACGTGGATGTAACCGGCGGAAGCATCGGCGCCTGGATCGCGATAGCAGCCACCGTCGACGACCCTGTGGCATCTCTGAAAACAAGGCTCAATATACTTGCCGATCAGCTTATAACTGATGTTAATGCTCTGCATAATTCCGGCTTCGACCTCGAAGGGGTCCAGGGCCTGGACTTCTTTAATGAGATAGACAGCGATGGCGATGGGCTGTGGGACGCAGATTCGTTCTCCATCAACGGCAACATCCACAACCCCGCAAATGCGCTGAATGACAACCCGCTTCTGATAGCCGCGGCGGCTACACGGTACAGCGCAGGACCACCCCCTGTCCCCAATACAGAGGATAACGCGATTGCACTTGCCATCGCCGATTTGGCAAACAGCACTCCTGCGGCAATAGGCTCTCTGAGGTTTGACCAGTATTTCGATGCCGGGCTGGTTGCCATCGGCTCCAAAATCAGCTCCGAACTGGAGCTGGCTGATAACGGCAAATCGGTGATAACGATGCTTAACAATTCCATTCAGGCAGAGTCAGGCGTAAGCCTCGATGAGGAAATGATAGACATGATGGAGGCTCAACGCGCATATCAAGCGGCATCACGATTGTTCAACACTCTTGACGGAATGCTGGACCTTTTGATCAACGGATTAGGCATATAAAACAACAGGAGGGCAGGGATGAATAAAGATATAGATATAAAGACAAAGAAAGTCACAAGGGATTCCCAGAAGTCAAGCGAGAGCATGCTTTCATGCTTCAACAGGAGCATTTACTCACTGGCGACTCAGCTGAACGTCTGCGCGGATGTACTGCGGCAATGCTCGATGAAGCCGGCAGGTCGCTGATATTTACAGGTCTGCAAGTGAAATATAAACCTAAAGCCCTGCGCACTGTTGGACCAGATGATCAGCTGATGCTTGATCATCTCGCCTGCATGGCTGATGACAAGCGACCTATACTCGTCGTCGGCGCAGGACTTTACCTTGAGAACATCATTAGCCTCATTCTTGAGACCGGACACTACGACATCAAGGGAATATTGGACCCTGACCAGAAAATCAAAGGCGAGTGGCTGCATGGCTTCCCGGTTCTTGGCTGGCTTGGCGAATTCACCCATATCAACACCAGCGCAGTTATCGGAGTGCCGGCCATACAGGGCAGTTTTGACAGGGCAGCTGTTTTCCAAATATTGAAGAAACGGGGATTTCATCTACCGATACTCAAAGCCGCATCATGCCGGTGTGATCCAGACGTAACGACCAGACATGCCACGTTATTGCTCCAAGATAGCTCTGTGTACTCTGGCGCGCATATAGGTGAAAACTGCCTGATCGGACCGCGCGCTGTTCTCACTCAGGGTGCCTCAATCGATGCTCATTCTGTGGTCTTCGCAGGAAAACGGATAGACAAGGAAGAATCGCGGACCCGAAGCAGGACAAAACCTAAAAGCCTCGAAGCTGTTCTCGCCAGCGAAAACACTCCAATACAGGATGTCATCTACAAGCTGAACTGGTCTGCAATGGAGATCATGCTTCTGACCGACAATCGTGGAGTTATGACAGGCACCGTAACCGACGGAGATATTCGACGCGGGATTCTGGCAGGGATTGAGCTCAAAAGCTCTGTCAAAGCCATCATGAACAGGAATCCGATATATGTACCCATAGACACACCATCCGACAAGATGATCGATATCATGCGGCACAATTCCATACGTCAACTACCTATTGTCGACAAACAGAAAAAGCCTGTTGGCCTGGAAATAATCGACGAACTCATCACAAAGTCCAGGCAGCTGGATGCGGTTATAATGGCCGGAGGACTGGGGACGCGGTTGATGCCTCTCACGGAAAAGACGCCCAAGCCACTGCTGGAGGTGGCCGGCAAACCGATCCTTGACCATATCCTTTCAGGTTTACGAAGAAGCGGGTTTGAGGAAGTAGCCATTTCCGTCAATTATCTCGGAGACCACATCAAGGAACATGTCGGCAACGGCAGCACCTACCAGCTCAATGTGTCATATGTAAACGAGCGGGACAGGCTTGGGACTGCAGGGGCCCTGTCTCTGCTGAATCCAAGACCGCAAAAACCGATACTCGTGATGAACGGAGATTTACTCACGAACCTGGACTTCTCGAAACTCCTGGAATTCAGCGACGAGGGCGGATATGCGCTAGTCATGTGCGTTAAGAAGCAGTCCATCAAGATTCCTTACGGCGTCGTTGATCTGGCAGGCTCTGAAGTTCAGTCGATCAAAGAGAAACCCGACTGCGAGTATTTCATCAATGCCGGCATCTACCTATTGAAGCCCTTCTGCCTGGACCTTATGCCGAAAGGTGCAACGCTGGATATGCCGGACCTGGTCAGCATGCTTATAGAAAAGGGCGAAAGAGTCGGCGCATTCCCAATTTTTGAATATTGGCGAGATATCGGGACGGTCTCGGACCTCGATGCCGCCACTATGGAACACGAAAAGACTCAGGAAAACAAATCTCAGCATATTTGTGATCCGAGAAAAACGGCGTAGTCTCAGCAATGAAGACACCCGTAAGATCAAGAAAACAAAATGAATTGGAATAACAAAAAAGTACTGGTAACCGGGGCGTGCGGCTTTATCGGCAGCCATCTGGTTGAACAGCTGGTGAACCTTGGCGCAAAGGTCAAGGCACTGGTTTTATATGATTCACGCGGCCGTTACGGCTGGATGGACGACGTCGCACGAGACCTGAAGAAAGAAATAGAGATTATTCAGGGCGATATCAGAGATGCTGAGATGATGGTGCGCATCACTGACAAGGGAAGTTACATATTCCACCTGGCTGCGCTTATAGGAATCCCCTACTCCTACCAAGCTCCACGCTCGTATCTTGAGACTAATATAACAGGCACAATGAACATGCTGGAAGCCGCACGCCAGAAGGCTGCCAGCCGCATTCTGATAACGTCCACCAGCGAAGTGTACGGGACCGCCATAAAAGTGCCGATCAGCGAGAGCCACCCGCTTCAGGCGCAAAGCCCATATTCCGCATCTAAGATCGCTGCCGAAAAAATGGCATTCAGCTACTGGTGCTCGTTCAAACTGCCTGTCACCATAGCCCGCCCGTTCAACACGTACGGCCCCAGACAGTCAGCCCGCGCCGTGATCCCGACTATTCTGATGCAGGCTGCAGCCAGAAAATCGGATATACGCCTGGGCGACCAGCAGACGACCAGAGATTTCAATTACGTGACAGATACCGCGCACGGAATGATATGCCTTGCGGGAAGCAAGAACACCATGGGCATTACAGCAAATATCGGCACAGGAACTGAGATCTCCATCAAGAACACAGTACAGGTTGCTTCGGAAGTATGCGGAGGCAAGTTACGTATAAAAATGGAGAAAGGCAGGATCAGACCGGCTGGCAGCGAAGTACGAAGATTATGCGCAGACAGCAGACTTATAAGAAAGCTGACCGGCTGGAAGCCTTTGATTGATTTCAAGCAAGGCATGGCCTTAACCTCTGACTGGTTCAGCAGCAGAAAAGCTGAGTATGACACGGAAAGGTACTATATATGAGCACACCAGCATGGAGCGCCGTGTTGTTTGACATTGATGATGTCATTTACCCGATGATGCAGTATGCGACCAGCGGGTTTAAGGCAGTTTCGGATTTTATCAAAAGAGTCCATGGCGTGGAAATTCTCGCAGACCTTATCAACGCACATGACAGAGGAAATCCTATAACCACGATTGAAACCGCGCTTAGACACAAATTTGGGAGTCTCGATACAAGACTTCAGGCGATGATTACCTATGTATTTGCCTGTCATCAGCCAACAATCACAATGTATTCAGATGCAAAATCATGTGTCGCACTGGCGAACAGCCTCAGGATCAGGACTGGTATTGCAGCGGGAGGCAATCCCGGCACACAAAAGATGAAAATGAAGGCACTCAAGGCAGACCAACTGATGGATTCCATCATATATGCCGGAGATCTCGCGGGAACAAATAAAATGACTGATGCGATAACAATGTCATGCATGCTTCTTGACGCTGACCCTGCCCGAACAATATATGTGGCCAACCAGTATAGCGACAACTTGAAGGAGATCATGGACATAGGGGTCAAGCTGGTGATCATCAACCGGGAGAATCGCCCAGTGCATATTGACACCCCATTTGCCCAGGGCAATATTCCAGTTATCGATTCCCTGCTGAACATTCTCGACATAACTTCTGAAAAGCATGACAGAGAAACCTGTCTAGCGAGAACAGCATGAACAAGATGACAACCACAAAAATATCACCGCGCATAGAGCTGTGCGAGCCGGATATCGGAGCGATTGAAAAGAAATGGGTGGCAAATTGCATTGCCTCCGGATTCGTATCATCAGTCGGCCCCATGATAGCGGATTTCGAACAGCTGTTTGCAGCATACACCGGAGCCAGATACGCCATCGCAACGGCTTCGGGAACGGCGGCCATTCATGCATCATTGAGGGCTATCGGGCTTGCAGCCGGATCATCTGCAATAGTACAAGACCTGACATTTGTGGCAACGGCAAATCCCGTCTTGTATTGCGGGGCAGAAACAGTGTTTATAGACATTGAACCAACATCCTGGGGAATGGATCCCAGACTGCTGGACGCCGTGCTTGCCAGACTCAAAAGAGAGGGCAGATTGCCATCAGTTATAATACCTGTCCATCTTTACGGCGGCGCCTGCGACATCGCCAACATCACAGAAACAGCTGCGCGGTTCGGAGTATGCGTCATTGAAGATGCAACTGAGTCGCTGGGGGCATACATTTCCGGCAAACATGTCGGAACGTTTGGGAATATGGGATGCTTCAGCTTCAACGGCAACAAGCTGATCACAACCGGATGTGGCGGGATGATAGTAACGGATGACAGGAAGCTGGCTGAACGTGTCAGATATCTCGTAAATCAGGCTCGAGACACTGCCGCCAATTACATCCACAGCGAAATGGGATTTAATTACAGGATAAGCAATCTGGCGGCAGCGCTGGGAATCGCCCAGATAGGCAGGATTGAAGACATACTCGAAAAAAAGAGGCTAATAGCGGACAGATACGAAACCGATCTTAAAGGCATGCCCGGCATCACTCCTTATCAGCGCCGGAATGGGATCAAATCGTCACACTGGATGAATTCATTACTTCTGGACAGCAGAAAGGAACGGGACTCATTACTGGAATATCTCTCCCTGAACGGAATTACAGCCCGCAGATTCTTCGAACCCCTGCACAAGCAGCCATACTTGAAGTCTGGTCTATGGGTGACAGGCTCATCCGACGCATGCCTTGCCAAACAAGGATTCAGCGACGACATTTCTGAACGCGGGATAAATATTCCAAGCTCGGCCTCATTGAATATTCATGATCAGAACAAAGTGATAAGCGCGATCAAGTCGTGGACTTGCCACGCAAAACAGACATACAGTTGTTCATCTGATCAAGAAATTCAGCCGAGGAAAAAGGCTTCTTGATAATGGCCATGGCGCCGGCATTCAGCCCGCTCTGAAGCAAATGCGGCTCAACATTTCCCGTACAGATGATGACGGGTATATCTATATCCTCTTCACGCAACTGCTTTATGGCAGTGATCCCGTCCATAGTCGGCATGATCAGATCCATGACAATAAGGTCTATTTTATTCGACAATATGATGCTCATTGCCTCTGCCATGTTTGACACCGAAAAGAAATCATGCCCGTTCTTCCCGAGAATCCGGCCAAGTATCTTCCTGTTCATCTCCTCGTCATCGACGACAAGAACCGAGTATTTGATTGAAGAAATCGCAACGGAACCATTTTCCAGCTCATTGCAATCACCCGCACCACCTTCAATTGGAAGAACGACTGTGAATACAGACCCAACACCAACCTGACTTTTAACCGATATAAGCCCATTATGACCCTTGATCACCTCTCTGACTATGGAAAGCCCCAATCCCGACCCGCCAGTCCTTCCGCTTTCGGTCTGCTCCTTGGTAGTAAAAAATGGCTCGAAAATCTTATCCAGATATTCTTCCTTAATTCCGCAGCCGTTGTCCTCGACGGTAACCCGAACCTTGGAAGAGCCATCCATCGACGTGACGATTTTAAGCAGCTTCTCCCCGTCGTTACACCGCACTGCATGCCATGCATTTATAATAAGATTCAGGAAGACCTGCTGAAGCTGGCCGGACGACGCCAGCCCCTTTGGTAGATCCCCAAGACAGAGCGTCACCTTGACATTATCCTTATCCAGATTGCGCCTTAAGAGCTTCATCGCATCCGTAACAACATCATTTATATCTATCTCCGTCTTCTTCGTCTCAACCTGCCGCGAGAATGCCAGAAGATTGGCAGCAACAGTCGAAGCACGCTTAGCTGCAGTATAGGACACATCGGCGCTTTCTATAAGCGACTCCCGATCTTTATATCCATCAGACCTGGCTATATCGGCAAACCCGAGAACGGAACACATCAGATTATTGAACTCATGAGCCACACCGGCCGCCAGGACGCCGACGCACCCCATCTTCTGCGCTTCGGCCAGTTGCTCTTTTGTCAACTTGAGCTCTTCGCACCTGTTGCCATACTGAACCAGATTTCTCACCCGGGCCAACAGGTCTTCCCTGGCAAGAGGCTGACGCACAAAATCACACAACTCATGCATATTATAAATATTCTGGGAAAGTATCGGATCATTAGTCACAACCAGCACTGGAACATCCTCTAGCCCATCGATCTTCTGCATGTATCTGACCAAGTCATAGGCATAGGAAGGCATGTCTTCGTAATTCAACAGGACAAGATCAGGCTTGTTGTCCACAAGATACTCCTGGGCTTCTGTCAGGTTGCAATGAGCAACCGGCTCATACCCCTGCCCCAGCAACGTATTAGACAATGAGGTTGCGACGGAATTGTTGTCGGTTGCTATATGTACAATTGTTTTAAACATAAGAAACCTAATCTATTAGGGCATTGTATATTGTTGCCTGTTCACCGTCAAAGCATTTTCACCAGCGTATTTCCAAATCTGAGATTCTGAGTTGCCCATAAGAGCGGCTCACCGTGGACGGTTCGCCCCACCATACCCAGATTCCGTTTTCTTTAGGGCAGGGAGAACTCTCTGGATGAGCCGAACCTAATCGCTGATACGCCCTTTCCAAAATATCCATTTTTATTACATATCCCGCTCAGCAGTGGCATCTAACCTGCTATTTCATCATAAAAAGGAGCATGCATGAACTCAATTGGAATTTCGACAGCGCCCAGTCAATCGGTTGCGGAGTCGCAGAACACGGATTCCCAGTCCACAGCAAGGAAGCATCAGATTGATGCCGCAACTGCTCAAAGTTTCTTACAACAGTTTATGGCCATACTAAACAGCATTGAATTCAAATGTCCACAATGTGGCGAAAGCACGCCTTTGGCGTCCGGCACAGGATCGCCTGCCGGAATTAGCTCTCCCCTGTATGCTTCAGGAATGCAGCTACTTGGGACGTGGAATGGAACTAGCGTCGGCAAGAATGCGGGGATCCTGCCGGGTCTGGGATCGGATCTTCAGGGAATGGATGTTGAGTGGACTGGCGGCAAGGATCCATCACTTTGGGCAGAAACCGTCCACATGAGCAATGCCAGAGTTGAGGATGGCATGGTGAAATGGGATGAGACCGGGAATCGCGCCATGTGGGGCGACAAGGACATGGGCGAGAACACAATAGTAAACGCCAACATCTGGATGATACGTGAGAGTTCACCTGGAAAGTATGAAGCCGGCACGTTTGACTACCTGCGCCCCAACCAGATGTCAAAAGTGACAGAGAATATTGTGGAAGAAGGCGAACCGGAACCCGGCGAACGAGTCGGATTTCTAATCACCGGCATTTCGCGCAATCCAGCTCTTGCCAACGTGCAGGCCCGCTCTAATATAGCCTGGACAAGATGGCCTGGCGAAGCGATCGCATGAGGAAACGGTCGCGTAAAATGCTTCGCATCACGCGATCTTTAGACAATTAGGAAAACAACCGCAGCCAGAAGCCTTTTGAAATCTTTCTTCACTTGGCCCCTTTGCGTCTTGGCGCGAGAACATATCTTCACCTCTTGCTCACCGCATTAATTAAGGCGAGAGCCTTCTACCACTCCGTCAGGCATTGCTCAATCTACTGGAGACGTCTCCATCACCCTGTAAAAGACCATACCGCTTACAGCTTCCGCATCGGTATATGAATTCTCCGGAGGAGTTGCTGGAATATTGATTGCACCAGGAAGCACCGAGAAACCTCCGTCTAAGTTCAATATGTTTTCCGAACGCAGCACTGTATATGTTGCACCAAACACGCTCTTCCATGTTATCACTTTGCCACCCGTAGGACTTTGCGTGACAGAAGTTATTTCCGCCTGAGCAAGTGTGTTGGAAGGAGCCTGACTGCCAACCGGCATAATTGGACTCCACAGCCAGGTTATAGTTGAATCTGACGTCAGAACAAATACGCCTGTATTTGTCGAATCTCCACTATACGGCACACTCCCCGTACCTGCCCATCCCATACACCAATTGGTCACGCCTTCACTAACAACCGGAGACTGCATTATCGCAACCGTGACCAGTGAACCATATTGATACATAGTCACTCCTGCAGCAGGACTTCCGCTTCCATAATCCGTTTCAACAACTAGCGACACTGGTTGCGACTCTACTAAGCCCAGACTAGCGCTAAGCTCTGCAGGCAGCTCAGAAGGCAATACCGTCAGTGCAGCGCCAGCGCTCCAGGCACTGACCACATTATTAGCATCAATGCTTCTAGCACGGTACTCTGTGGACGAGCCCCATGCGTTGGTCAACGCTGAACCTGTATCAAGTGTGTTACTCCAGACTCCGCCAACCATACGCTGCCAGTGATAGACGACCGGCAAGGTCGCGTTTGTCACACTCGAGCTTACTACGCTGTACATGCCCTGCGTTACTACGTTCGGACTGAACGAGACAGAGACCATAGGCTGCTGCACTGTCAGCAATGCACTCGCCCAGCCACTGGTCGCGCCAAAGCTGTCTGCCACATTAACCCGGAACTCTATCGTAGACGCCCATGCATTAGTCCGCACTGCATTAGTTAAGCTCGCCGTTACCCATGTCCCTGTCCCGCCCCAGCGGTATTCATAATTGTAGCGATACGGCGCTGTCCCGCTC
>CAMCYG010000101.1 GCA_945883775.1 Victivallis vadensis | reverse complement strand
GCAGCGAGTGATATTGCCGGTCCGCCTGCACCGAATACGGATTTCAGTCCGAAGCCTGCCGATATGGATACAGTGTCAATAGTCAAAAGCCCTGTTGTGCTCAGGGGTATCATAGGAAGCCGGAATCCCGGACAGCGCGGTTCGCTTCTCGGCGGATACGGCGGCAGTGGTATTACTGAGGGGGCCGTCATGAGAGCACTCAGATGGCTGAAAAAGGAACAGAAGCCTGATGGGTCATGGGGTAATCCTTCAGCAATGACTGCACTGGCATTGCTCACATATCTTGCGCACGGTGAGACTCCTACGTCCGAGGAATTTGGGCCGACGGTCGAGAAGGCTATCAAGTGGTTATGTGACAACCAGAGGCCTGACGGTTTGTTTAATCAGAATGACGCCCACGCTTATTCACAACCTATCTGTGCCTATGCGCTTTGTGAGGCTTATGCGCTGACAAAAGTACCCGTTATCAAAACGGTGGCGGAAAAGGCAATAGCGGTTGTGCTTAAAGGCCAGCATCCCAGCGGCGGTTTTGACTACGGAATGAAGCAGACCGAGAGGGATGATACATCAGTAATGGGCTGGTGTGCACAGTCACTTAAGGCGGCCCATATGGCCAAAATAGGCAATCCAGAGGAAGTCAACAAAGCCATAAAGCTGGCTGTAAAAGGGTTTAAGAAGAATGCTAACCCGGCTGGAGGGTTTGGTTATACAGGGCCCCAGCCGAGTTTCCTGACTGCGGCAGGAGTCTTGTGTATGCAGTTGCTGGGTGCAAGTAAGGATATTGACGTGGAGCGTGGTCTGGCTTGGTGTGATCAGAGGTTCAAGTTCAACTGGACTACGCCCGGGAACGATCGTCCGATATATCACTGGTATTATGTGACTCAGGCATATTTCCATACAGGTGGAAAACGGTGGTCAGCTTGGAATGCGCAGTTCTCTGTGCCGCTTTGCAAGGCGCAAATTGTCCTGAAAGGCGCTGGAGTAGATGGTAAGGATATTGGGTATTGGGAGTCCCCTGCTAAGGCGTCGGAGAAAGACCTTGTCTATAGCACAACTCTTTGTGCGCTGATGCTTCAGGTGTATTACAGATATCTTCCGACCTTCAAAACGCCAAAAGAAATAGATGAAGTTCAGACAATCGGACAGGATGCAGGTAAAGTCAAAGTAGAGGTGAGTATTTGACGTCAGGGTTTTGTCTACAATTCCTGCAGTTTATTGCATCAACTTAAACGTAAAGCCAGAATGATAGCCTGAACTAGGCTTTCGCAAGATGCTTTTCCTTTGTGTGCAATGTCAAAGGCGGTGCCGTGGTCAACGGATGTCCTCACTATTGGTAATCCCAGTGTAACATTCACGCCGTCATCGAATGACAGCATCTTGAATGGAATCAGTCCTTGATCGTGATACATCGCAATATAAGCATCAGTGGATTCTCTTGTCTTCGAGATGAATGCCGTGTCTGCCGGCAAAGGGCCAATTATATTTATACCTTTCTTGATGGCTGTTCTGATTGCCGGCCTTATAATCCGATGTTCCTCGTCGCCGAATAAGCCGTTCTCTCCGGCATGCGGATTCAGGGCGCATACCGTTAGCCGCGGTTTTCTGCCTAGCCTTTTTCGCATCACTTGCTCGGTAAGATCAATGACGCGGCTTATTTTATCGGCGCTTATCTCGCGCCCTGCCCGCATGTAACTTGTATGCGTGGTAACCAGACTGACGTTTATTCTGTCACTGGCCATCATCATGCAGGAAGAACGGCTTTTTGTGAGGGCAGTTAGCATTTCTGTATGCCCAGGATAAGCAATTCCGGCAAGGCTCAAAGACTCCTTGCTTATAGGAGCGGTGACGATTGCGCAGGCTTTACCAGTCTGTACGGCGTTGAGTGCAGCCTTGATATAGCAGAATGATGCCGTCCCTCCTGCAGATGTGCTCTTGTGTGCCTTGAGCGAAAGGTGGCCATATGTGGGTGAGCAATCAACTATCGTGCATCTTTCAAGCGCAGGGCAAGTGGCCAGATCAGTGGCAATAACTACATTTGCAGGAAAAGGTATATGTAGTTTTGTTGAGATTTGTGAAAGGACTGCCGCATCGCCAAATATGACCGGTATACAGGCTCGCAGAACTCTTTTGTCCCTGACGGCTTTCAGGCATATCTCGGGTCCTATGCCGCAGGGATCGCCCATTGTTATTGCTACTGTTTTTCTATCCATGGCCTCTCGTCCATATTTGCGGGCTCGCTGTGCCAATTTACAGGAACAGCGCCTTCGAGCGGATCGTCATTGTGTATAATATGCCCTCTGCTCATCACTGCCCACACCAGTATTACTATCATAAGGGCAATCACCAGCGAAATGAAAATATGGTGGTTTATCATCCATTCCTGAACCGGATGCAGCAGGGCGCGTATTATGCGTAGGTGCCGATTTGTGGAAAGGTGATGGACGGATCCATATTTATGGCGAGACGTTTTGAGGATCGCTATGGTGAGGCGCATTTCCTGTGCTGTTTCCTGGCATTTAGCACACTTTTCCATATGGTCGCGGACCAGGTCCTTGCGTCCTTCACCAAGTTCGCCGTTAATATAGTCAAGCAGGAGCGATTGAATGTCATCGCATCTCATGTGCATGGCTGCAGGCCGTTCTTTTCTGGTCCGTTCTTTCATAGCGCTTTTGCTTTCCTCAGTTCGATCGCAAGTTTCTTCATGGCATTATGCAGTATGTATCCAATATTTGTCACCGTAAGCCCGGTAATCTCGCTGATTTCCTTGTAGGACTTTTCTTCATAGACTTTTAATATTACAAGCTGTTGTTCGCGTATGGTTAGTTTACGCAGAGCCGTCACCGCTTTCTCGGCTTCATCGCTCGGCCCGTCAGACACGGGCGGTGTGCTTATGACGATGTCATCGGCACTGTCATCGTCTTCTGACTGTTTTATCCTGACCATTTGTACTTTACAGTGTTTCCTGATGTGATCGACTGCGCAGTTGTGCGTGACACGGTACAGCCACGAAGATATCAATGAGCCTGATACAAACTCTTCGCGATAGCTCTTTATAAGCCGGATAAATGTTTCCTGTACTATATCTTGTGCGGTGTCAGCGTTTCTCACTATCTGTTCGGCATAACGGAGCAATTTGCTTTCATACTCGGCAAATATCTTCTCGAATGCGGCCAGTCTGGCGCCCTTAAGGTCTTTGTCGGCTTCGCTCATAAAACAGATCCATGTCCCGTAGGCTTAAATACGATGTTCGCTGGAAGAATATTAGATATTGATGTATTTGACCACGGTAATATTTGTGTTATTATTTTGTATACATTATTTCAATTGGTAAAAGGGGGGGGGAGTAAGTTATGCAAAACGATAATGATATCAGTGAGTTAATGCAGTTGAAGTCTGAGGTTGAGTCTATACTTGCAAGAATAGCAAATCTCATTGCCCGCAGAAGTGCCGTGTCTCAAGCACAGGCGCAAGTTCAGCCCGTTGCTCCTTCGGGACATTATATGTCCATGCCGCCTGCTGGGATGCCTCAGGCTCCTGTTCCGCAGCCCATTGGTCAGCCTCAATACAGCGTTCCGCAATATCAGCCGCAACAGATAAATCAGGCCGCTTATCAAATACCGGTTCAGCCGAATATTCCTCAGCAGGTCTATGCGCCACAGACACCTGTGCCGGCTCCTTTGCCACAAGCTCCGCAAACGGTGCCGGTGGCGGCGCCGATAGCACCGGTTTTGTCTGTCCCGCAGATGGTTCCGGCTGGCCATCCTGCGCCAGTTCATCCTATGCCAGCAGCAACGAATCTGCCTGCGGATCTCCCGCCTATAGTTCAGGCTATGATACAAATAATGCGTAATTATGGGAGGATTATGTCCTTTGATCAGCTCTATGAACGCCTTCTGGCCGAGAAGGTAGCTTTGCCTGCAGATAAGCCTATGCTGGTTATACGGCGGCATCTGTTCAATAAAGCATATTTTCATGCAGAGAAGGACAGGTATTGGCCTGCCATGGATCCGCATCCCTGACGACATTTTTCGCGTGGTTATGCTTGACGAAGTTTCGGGCTTTGTGATTTAATTTAATTCTACTAAAGAAGACCAGTCATGGCTCTTCGTGAACGCCGGAGTCCGCAACCGCTCCGGCGTTCTTTTTTTTTGCTCTTGATTTCACATTGTTGTCTGGCATTCTCAATGAGAAATAGAGCGATTCAGAATTCAGCAGTCCGAATTCTGAATGCGACAGAAATGAATGCGACTTTCTGGGCTTACAGTTCATGTTTTTCCGGAACTATCATTCTGGTTTCTGAATCCTGAATACTGGCTCCTTATTTATGAATATTGATAATATAAAACACGTTATATGGGATTGGAACGGGACCATCATAGACGACTTTCCTGTTGCGCTTGAGTCTCTTAATGTCATGCTGATTGAGCACAATCTCCCAGCCGTAGATGGTCTGAAATACAGGGATGTGTTCAGATTTCCCGTAAAAGATTGTTATGTCGGGCTGGGTTTCAATCTGGAAGAGGACAGGGAATGGGATAGGATATCACAGAGATTCCACACAATATATGCGTCGAATTGGCACAAGGTTAATGTGAGAAAAGGAATACCTGAATTGATAAGTTTGTTGTCAGAAAATGGGATAAGGCACCATATCCTGTCCGCGTCAGAGATAAATATATTAGAGCGTCAGCTTGATGACCTGAAAATTAGGACCTGCTTTTCCAGTGTATATGGCTTGCGTGATATTTACGGCAGTTCAAAGGTCGAGCAGGGTATGAAGATGCTGGCTGACCTCAGGGTAAATCCTTCAGAAGTCGTAATGATAGGTGACACAACGCATGACTACGATGTGGCTATGCAGTTAGGAGTACAGTGTCTGCTTTTGTCTATCGGACATCAGGCTGAGTGGCGCTTAAAGGCTTGTGATTGCCAAATTGTCGATTCTGTAAAAGTGCTGCAGGAGCTGTTTCTTCAGCCGGTAGCAGGGGTGATGTTTTCTTAATGCGCACAGTCAATATAACATTTCAGCCTCAAGGCAAGACGTTTTCAATTAAAGCAGGGGAAACTGTCCAGGCGGCAGCCATTCGCCATGGGGTCGGTCTCAATGCATCATGTGGTGGCGCTGGGACATGCGGTAAATGTATTGTCGAAGTGGTCTCGGGTAAAGCAGAGGCGACTGCTCACGATATAAAAGTGCTTGGCAAGGCGCGAGTCTCTAAAGGTTTTCGTCTGGCGTGCAAGACTTTGATTTCTTCTGATATGGAGGTGAGGATTCCGGCCGAGTCTTTTCATTCCGGTCCTCATTCGATTATTACGCATGACGCGGACACATCGCGCCATGTAAGTCCGTTGATAACAAAGAAATATGAGTCTGCTGTGGGTGGATCCGGCGTTAGGTCCGCTGCGTCCGGTGACAAGTATGTGACGGTCGTCCGGTTTGGTGAAAAAACTCTGGCAGTCGAGGCTGGTAACACAGTCGATCGATGTTATGGAACGGCCTTTGATATAGGAACTACAACCTTGGTGGGTACTCTGATTGATCTCCACAGCGGGAATGACCTCGCAGTAGCAAGCATGGTCAATCCTCAGACAGTGTTCGGCGATGACGTAATTTCCCGTATAAAGCAGTGTCGTGAGGCTGAGGATGGTCTGTCCAAACTGCATGATGCGATAATCGGGGCGATTAATCGACTGCTGGCGGAGCTGTATGCCAAGAGCGGTGTCCGCCCGGAATGTGTATATCATGCTGTGTTTGCAGGTAATACGGCAATGCAGGAAATATTGTGCAATATTAATCCCAAGGCGCTGGGCGAGATCCCGTTCCGTCCGGAATATCTGGATATGCAGTTGTTGACAGCGGCATCGCTCAAGATCGACATGCATCCAGCCGGCATGGTCAATGTATGTCCGAATATAGGCGGCTTTGTCGGCGGTGATACCGTGTCTGGCGTTCTTGCGTCAAAGCTCGACAAGGAAAAGAAACCTGCGCTTCTGATTGATATCGGCACAAATGGGGAGATAGTGCTAAGCGGTAAGGATGGAATGATTGCGGCATCAATGGCAGCAGGTCCTGCGTTCGAAGGGGCAAGGATTGTGAATGGAATGCGTGCAGCGGAGGGTGCCCTCAGCGCTTTTGCCGTCGTCAAAGATTCAATGACGTTCAAGACCATAGGTGATAGGAAGGCGAGAGGGATCTGCGGATCGGGGTTGATAGATATCGCCGCTGCATTCCTGGATGCAGGTTTGATCGATGAATGCGGCAGGATACTCGACGTAGATGAACTGCCTGTGACTATTCCTGAGTTTATCAGGAAAAGGCTCGGTAATGACAAAGATCAGTCGGCTATCCTTATTGCAGACGCTGATGAGACAGAGACCGGTGTTCCAATCTTTCTCTATCAGAAAGACATACGGGAACTTCAACTGGCTTCTGCAGCGATCTGCGCCGGGATAAAGATACTGCTTTCGGTGCAGGGTTATACAGCTGATGATCTATCCGCGGTTTTTGTCGCCGGTGCGTTTGGCAACTTCATTGATGTTGCCAATGCAAAGAGGATTGGCCTGCTTCCTCAGGTGCCGCTGAAGAAGATGAAGTTTATAGGCAACTCTTCGTCACTTGGCGCCAAAAAGATCCTGCTGTCTGGAAAAGAATCGGCGCATGCCCAGCACCTTGCGTCTGTTATCAAGCACTACGACCTGTCCCAGAGCCCAGCCTTTCAGGATGAGTTCGCCGAGGCTATGCTCTTTCCTGGATAAACCCCTGCCGCGACCTGAGGTCTTTCTTTTTACCTTTAACTTGTGACTTTACACTCTTCATCCCAGAAAAAGCCGTCAAACTACGAAACACAAAAGGCTCGAAATAAAGACACTGCATATCATAGGGATAAGAAATTCACCTTTGTGTATCTTATTGATTATTAATTCTTTTCGTGTGTTTCGCGTATCCCGCCTGCAACGCTATGCGTAGCACTGCGGGCAGGTTCGTAGTTATCTTAACTGCCGGATTTAGGTTCATGTTATCGCGATGCATTCTATCTCTACCAGCGCATCCTTGGGAAGTCTGGCTACTTCGATGGTCGATCTGGCAGGTTTGTGTGCGCCAAATGATGAGGCATACACTTCATTCATCGCTGCAAAATCACCCATGTTCTTGAGGAAGACGGTTGTTTTGACAACGTTATCGAGATTGGCTCCAGAAGCCTGAAGTACGGCTGTGATGTTCTTGAATACCTGAATGGTCTGCTCTGCGGCATTCATTCCCGTAAGGGTCATTGTTTTGGGATCAAGCGGGAGCTGGCCAGAGCAGAATATCATATTGCCGTTCTTTACGGCCTGGGAATAAGGGCCAACTGCTGCCGGTGCTTTCTCTGTGCTGATGATTGTGCTGGTCATGTTGTCCTCCGCTAATAAGGCTTGTTTGTGAATGTCTGACTGCAGGCGCAAATGTGTCTAATCATAAAGGCTCTTGCCTTTATTGTTGCAGATTAGAAAAGCCGGAAGATCCTTGACTACTATTTTTCTCACGGCTTCCATCTCCAAGTCCTCGAAATCAATTATCTCTGAGCTCGTTATGTTTTTCTGCGCCACCAGAGCCGCTGCTCCGCCAATCGTGCCCAGGTAGAATCCGCCGTACTTGCTGCATGTTTCTGCGAATGATTTGGATCGCTGTCCTTTGGCAAGTGTTATCAGCGAAGCTCCGTTCTTCATGAAATCTCTGCTATACATATCCATTCTTAGTGCGGTGGTGGGCCCAAAGCTTCCGCTGGCCATGGCTTTGGGCGTCTTGGCCGGTCCGGCATAAAAAACCGGGTGCTTCTTCATGTACTCAGGCAATCCTTTTCCTGCCATTAGCCTTGCGTGCAGGCGTGCATGGGCGAGATCCCGCGCTACAATCAGTGTGCCATTCAAGGATACTCTGGCTCCAGGACTGCACTCAGAGAGCTGTTTGCAAACAGACTGCATCGGCTGGTCGAGGTCTATTTTGCGCGTGAGCTCTTCCGGACATCTTCTCAGCAGAGGAAGATAGGCTGAAAGGTCTTTCTCCAGCTTCTCCAGAAACACGCCTTTAGCAGTGATCTTTGCCTTTATATTCCGGTCAGCGCTGCAACTTACGCCTATGCCGATGGGGCAGGAGGCCGCGTGGCGTGGCAGGCGTATCACACGCGCTTCCAGCGCAAAATGCTTTCCGCCGAATTGCGCGCCAAGCCCGCTGTCTTCCGCAAGCTTGCAGATAATCTTTTCCCACTTCTTATCGCGAAATGCTGCTCCGCCCGTTGTGCCTTTCCCGGGTAGATCATCCAGATAACCTGCGCTTGCCAGTTTGACAGTCTTCAGTGTCATTTCCGGCGATAATCCCCCGATGACGACCGCAAGATGATAGGGTGGGCATGCGGCTACCCCGATCTTACGGAGTTTGTCTGCAAGGAAGTCGGCTAGGCGTTTCTCTTCCAATATTCCGGGAGATTCCTGATATAGGGATGTTCTGTTGGAAGATCCGCCGCCTTTTGCAATGAAAAGAAACCGGTATTCATCACCTTTGGCGGAATAGATATCTATTTGGGCAGGCAGATTATCATTTGTGTTGGCTTCTTTTGTCATCGTCAGCGGAGCCATGACTGAATAGCGCAGATTGTCTGTCTGCCAGGTCTTAACGATGCCGCGGCTGATGGAGGCGGCATCATTCAGGCCGGTAAGTACGTTCTCGCCCTTGAACGCAATGACATTTGCCACGCCAGTGTCCTGGCACATTGGCAACTCGCCTTCGGCAGATATCATCGCATTTTCTATTAACGCCGCGGCGACAAATCTGTCATTTGCTGACGCACTGGAATCCTTGAGTATTCTAGCCAGCATATCGAGGTGCGTCTTGCGAAGATGGAACTGTATGTCATGGAATGCTGCGGCAGAGAGTAACTCTAAAGTCTTTGGCGGTATGCTGAGAAACCTGCATTTTCCGTGCTTTTCAGTCTTTGGTGGCGATATGGCCAGTTTTCTATAGGATACATTGCTCATTTGGTCTCAGCTCCATCTTTCATCAGACAATAGCAACTGATTGCAGGTATTGCCATATTCATTTTTTGCAACCCACAAAAGATTATTATGCCGGCTTCAGTTCTGCTTGCAATGATGGATAAGTGCATTTCTTGTGGTCTACTGCTCGTCAGTCGCTTGGTTTTCTTTGGTAGGGCGAAGCCCATAGCTATCAAGCTAAGGATAATTCTCTATTAAAAGTCAATATTTGCTCCCATGTGGAGTGCGGTGGCTCGACACCGCTTTTCTCAGTGCAGCCTCGGCTGCGCACAATCCGCGAGCCGAGGCTCGCTACACAAAGCGGCGCCAAGTCGCCGC
>CAMCYG010000100.1 GCA_945883775.1 Victivallis vadensis | reverse complement strand
CTGCGCAAAGATTCAGTCTGCCTCAAACGTCTCAGCCTTATCTCAGGATATCCGCTCATAGTGTTTTCTCCAGTGCTTCTACCACACAGTTCTCCGCAAGAGTCTCGATGCATGAAGCAACCGTAGCTTCGCGGCCGATGACCTGCGGCGTTACTCCGTGCTTCGCCAGTCCCTCCATCGTCGGTTTTCCGATAACGGCAATCTTTTTCCCATTCAATGCTGACGCGCCCCATTGAGCCACAAACACATCTACTGCTGACGCGCTTGCGAAGAAAACCGCCTCAAACTCAGGCAGATCAACGTACTTGACGGTCTCATTCCTGTACAGAACAAAGTCATCCACCTTGGCACCGGTCGATCGCAGGAATTCTGCAAGTGCGCCGCCGGCTTTGTCCGACCTCAGCCTCAGCACCTTCTGACCCGGCTTGATAATCGTGTGCGCCATATCCTTTAAGCCCCCAGCCCCGAAATCCGACGCCGGTTCAGCAGCCGGCTGAACTCTGTATTTCCTGACCTCAGCGGCACTCCCGGGGCCGCAGACAATTATCCGGGGCAGAGCCCCGATCCGGATCAGGGCCATCTTCTCTTCACATAAAGAGTCAAACAGCTCAAAGAAACAGCGCACCGCTGCCGGAGAGGTAAGCACGAGCCAATCATATCGATCAATATTTTTTACCAACTCACATGCACCGGCTTCTGGTACTAGTCTTATTAGAGGCCGCTTTATAGGCACTCCGCCGAGATCATTCACGCAGTCAGCCGCTTTCTCCTGCAAATCAGCACTACACGTCAGAAGAACCCTTTGCCCCGATAAAGCTCCAAACGAACGATCATATCCATATTTCGCGGCCTCGCCGACAACAAGAAGACCGGGCTGATCTTTGACAATCTGCGCTTTGGCGCCAGCTCTGGATGCAATGTCGTCCAGGTTCCCTCTGATGATCAACTCATATTCACTGCCGGCATTGAACACCAGCGCCGCAGGAACTGAACCAGACATGCCTTCTTCTTTCAGCTGGCCGACTATATCCTTAACAACGCTCATCCCCATGAAAAATGCAATTGGCAATCCGGCTCTCTCCTCTTTCTGGATTGAGCCTATTCCGCCGCCTTGTTTTCTGGGGGTCATCACAGTAAATCCCCTCGATACGCCGCGCCGGGTCAGGAGCATACCAGTCTGCGTCGTGGCAACGTTCAGACTGCTGACCCCAGCCAGCACTCTGTACGGAAGATGCAGCACATCCAAAGCCTCAACTTCCTCTGCGAGCCTGCCGAAAACTCCTGGATCACCGCCCTTAAGTCTGACAACCATCATGCCCCTGCGCGAATAGTGAGTAATAAGTTTTGATATCTCATCCTGCGGCATGGAATGATCACCGCATCTCTTTCCTGTATCGATCCTGACTGCTGTTCGGGGGAGATACTCAAGCAACGCCTGATCCATGAGAGAATCGTAAAGACAGACTTCGCAGCGCTTCAGCGCACGCAGACCGCCCACCGTGCACAGCTCGTATGAACCGACACCTGCACCGACAAACGTAACAGTCTTTACAAAGAGACTGCGCATCCGCAAAAAGCGCTTATCACCAGAGCGAAATGTCACCGCAAGAGCCCCCTGCCCGTCCGGCACCTGCATCTCCTCGTCCGCAATCCGCTCAGTTATCCTCTCCTCCAAACCCAGCCTTATCAGAGCGGCAGATGCCATAATTACAACATCGTATTCACCCTTATCCAACTGCGACAAGCGGTCCTCTATGGTACCCCGTATGGGAATCAGTCTGGCATGAGGAAATCTCTTCAGGCACCAAGCCTCACGGCGTTCACTGCTGACTCCGATCCTTGGAGCCGCTGGCAGATTTGCCACATTTCCACCGGGAGCCAGAACGATTGCATCGCTCGGATCTTCACGCCAGGGCAGCCAAAACCAGTCAAGCCCCTCCGGAACCGGATTGGGCAGATCCTTGGCACTGTGTATGGCGCAGTCTATCTTTCCCGACCGCACTGCATCATCAAGATCACGCGTAAAAAAATCAGGGGGGCTTATCTTGAGATCGGTCTTCTTATCGCGATCGCCAAGAGTGGAGATAGCGTTTTCCTCGAAAGAAACGCCGGGAAACAGGCTTTTCCAGCGCTCCAGCACGCCGTGCGTCTGGATCAAGGCCAGTTTACTGGATCTTGTGCCTACTTTAATGACAGCCAATGAACTTTTCATCGCACAAAGATTAGAAGGAAACCAAGCCACATTCAAGCGCGCATTATCAAGGGAACATGGGGTGCATTGCAGCTCTGCCGGGTATATACCCCTGCCGGCTTGTCCGGCAGGTGAATAAGACTGTTGGCATCATTACTTCAACCTTTCAGGTTGAGTATGCCAACAGTCTTATGCACCTGCGACACGAGGTCGCAGGGGTCCCGGCAAAGCGATAGCAGCTATACGGCATAATGGACTTGACGGACGCGGCAAAGCGGGTGACAATTTAATTTTGTAACTGCAGTTGGGGATGCTTTATGATTGGGATATCAAAACTATATTGCGGGACAGTTGAGCCGTCAGACCTGCTCAGGTACGGACGAAAAGCCAAGGACCTCCCTTCGCACCTTCTGCAATTCTCCAGTGACAAGAAACCCGTTGTGGTGTGGAATGTCGGGCGACGCTGCAACCTGCACTGCGTACACTGCTATTCCCAGTCACACGATAAACAGTACGAAGGCGAACTGACACACGCGCAGGGCAAAGCTCTGCTCGACGATCTGGCTGATTTTCAAGTTCCGGTGGTTCTTTTCTCAGGCGGCGAACCGCTTATCCGTCCGGACATATTCGAGCTGATCAAATACGCTGCAAGTAAAAAGATGCGCGCAGTCGTTTCTACAAATGGAACGCTTATCACAGATGATATCGCAATGAAACTGAAGGACGCTGGCATTTCTTATGCCGGCATAAGCCTGGATGGCCTTGAAGAGACCAACGATCGCTTCCGTGGCGTCAAAGGGGCGTTCGCTCAGTCTTTGCAGGGTGTTCGTAACTGCCAAAAGCATGGTGTCAAAGTAGGCCTGCGGTTTACCATAACCCAGCATAATCACCAGGACGTCGCCGGAATATTCGACCTATTGGAAAGCGAAGGGATCCCAAGGGTCTGCTTCTACCACCTGGTTTATGCAGGACGCGGGAACAAGATGGTTAAAGATTGCCTGACCAATGAACAGACCAGAGCCGTGGTCGATCTGATAATCGACCGAACCAGGAAGATTCACGACGCGGGCAAATCCGTAGAAGTGCTAACCGTCGATAATCACACAGACGGCCCATATGTTTATATGCGCCTGCTTAAAGAAGATCCTGCACGGGCCGCGAAAGTCATGGAGCTCCTGAAAATGAACGGCGGCAACAACAGCGGCATCGGCATCGGCTGTGTCAGCTGGGATGGCTCCGTTCATCCGGACCAGTTCTGGCGGCATTATTCTGCGGGTAATGTGAAAGACACGCCTTTCAGCAAGATATGGACAGACCCCAGGGAAGAACTGCTCTCGAAACTGCGCGACCGGAAGAAATACCTCAAGGGACGTTGCGCCGCCTGCAAATGGCTGGACATATGCAACGGCAACTTCAGGGTTAGGGCCGAAGCAGTAACCGGCGACATCTGGGCCCCGGAACCTGACTGCTATCTTACTGACAGCGAGATTGGCATATGAAGAACGACCTGAGACTTGTGTTTTGGGAGCTGACCGCCAGATGCAACCTCACATGCAAGCACTGCCGCGCCGAGGCAATGACAGAGGTCATGCAAGGAGAGCTAACAACCGAGGAGATCATTTCGACGGCAAAAGACATCAGGGCCGTAGGAGATCCGATAATGATCCTCACAGGCGGAGAACCACTCTCCAGACCTGACTTCTTTACCATAGCAAAGGAATGTTGCGGCATGTTTACCCGCGTCGCGCTGGCAACGAATGGTACACTTGTCGATGATGCGATTGCAAAAAAGATAGTCGACACAGGAATTCAGCGCGTAAGCGTCAGCCTTGACGGCTCAAATGCAAAGACACACGACGAATTCCGAGGTCTGACCGGCAGTTTCGACGCCACGTTGAGGGGATTCGATGCTCTGCGTAAAGCAGGAGCGTCCATGCAGATCAACGTTACAGTGGCGACACATAATGTCCACGAGCTTCCCGATATCCTGAAACTGGCGATTGAACGCAAGGCGGATGCATTTCATGTCTTCGTTCTGGTACCAGTAGGCTGTGGCGCAGAACTCAGTGACGACATGAGACTTGCACCGGCAAAGACGGAAGAAGTCCTCAGATGGCTGTTTGACAGATCTCAAGAGCTTAAAGCAAAGATGCACATCAAGGCCACTTGCGCGCCTCAATACTATCGGATCATGCGCGAGGTTGCCCGTGACCAGAAGATCGAAGTCCGCACTGAAGGACACGGTATGCAGGCAATGACCCGCGGCTGTCTTGCCGGTTCAGCGGTCTGTTTCCTGTCACGCATCGGTGATGTGCAGCCATGCGGTTATCTGCCGATAATCGTCGGGAATGTCCGTAAACGCAAGTTCGGCGAGATATGGAAGAACTCAGAAGAATTCAAGAAACTCAGGGACCCGGCAGAACTTAAAGGCAAGTGCCATTCCTGCGGATACCGCGTAGTCTGCGCTGGTTGCCGCGCGCGCGCATACGCAGCGACCAGCGACTTCCTGTCAGCGGATCCCGACTGCACTTACGTGCAAAAGGAACACTGACGAGCTGTATAGCTGATCCGGCAATTCCGCTGAATGAGAACTACACCGAACAAACAACCTTATTGGTTAGTCCGCATTTCTCTTAGCGTAACCCATGAGGGCCAAGCCGAAGCCCGGGGCTGGCTTGCTTACCCCGGCACAACCAAACATCGCCCCAAAGGGTCGGGGCTCCTACATCCGGAGGTAGGAGCCGATCCCCTGATCGGCGATTCTTTGCAGAAAAACAAGTTTTTAACAGGTAGTAGTACAGGGCTGTGAGAAATGCAGACTAGAGCTTACCGAGCCCACAGAGATCAATAGACTCAGGTTTTTTCAAAAGCCAGAGTCTGTTATTCGCGATAAAGAGAAGCGGATTACTATTTCATCAGCAGTAAACTTAAGGCCATTACCAGCATTCCTGCAACAAGACCAAAGAGACTGTCGTGTCCTTTGCCGTAGGCACGGCTCGTTGGCAGCAACTCATCGAGACTGATATACACCATAATGCCTGCCACGCCGCCAAAAAGGACCCCCATCACTTCCGAAGGAATCATTCCGCCGTTACTACCGAAAAACAACCGGATTGCAACATAGCCTATGATGGCGCCGACGGGTTCGGAGATGCCGCTGAGTACGGAGTAAAAGAAGGCCTTTTTCCGATTTCCGGTAGCGTAGAAGATGGGAACGGAGACGCTGATTCCTTCAGGTATATTATGCAAGGCAATGGCGATGGCAATGGCCACCCCTAGGCTGGGATTCTGAAGCGCCGCCAGAAAAGTAGCCAATCCTTCCGGGAAGTTGTGAATTCCAATGGCCAGAGCGGTGAACAGACCCATGCGCATAAGCTTATGCTTCGCATGGTGATCATGCGTGTCTACAGATCGAGTCCCAGGTTTTGATAAGGTCTCGTAATCCGGAAGCGTCGCCAAAGAATCGTGCAAGGGCAGCGTTTCCGCTTCCGAGTGAATCTCATGTGGATTTTCGCCGGCCGGGATCAGATTATCGATCAGCCCGATCAGAAGCATTCCGCCAAAGAAGGAGCCCGCGTTGACCCAGTGCGCTCCCGTTTCCCCGAAGCGTTCCACCAAGGAGGCAACCCCCTTGTAAAAGATCTCCACAAAAGAGACATACAGCATGACTCCAGCCGAGAATCCTGTTGCGACAGACAGAAAACGATAGTTAGTTCTCTTTGCCGTGAACGCAATGACACTTCCAATCGCGGTCGCCATACCGGCAAACAGCGTCAATCCAAAAGCAAACCATACATCTCTCATGCAAAACTCCCTAAAGGGCCGACAACTAGCGCTGAAGCTAAGGCGCGCGGTTTACCGCGTCGCTTTCGGTTCCTTGCTCTGTGGCGGTTCGTTTTCCTGTCTCTTGATAGTTATAGGTCCATCCTTTTCACCAGCATAGAACACGATTATTTCCGCTGGCTCACTCCCCTCATTCTTTCCGTAATGCCACGTGTCGACGACCTCTACTATCGGATCATACGGTTTCAGGTGGAGTATAGCACCACTTTCCGTAATTACGGTAAGCTCTCCTTTCAGCAAAACCCCGGCATTGATGACTAGATGCTTATGCAGTGGAAGTCTTTGTTTTGGCGGGATAGTGATCCGCAGAATCGTGATCTCCGGCGTACCTGTCTTATATGCCGGCAACGGGTGGCCATCCCAGCTTGCGCTCGACTTAACCATCTGCACCGATTGCACACCATTGTCATATTGCTTCGGTGATGCACAACTTGCCGCTAAGAGAGCGAACACAATACAGTATACTACTTTCTTCATTATTCTAATATCCAACGTTGGCTATTTCGGGAACCACTCCAGCAGTTTATTTAACACCAGATCATGACCCTTGCGGTTTGGATGGTTGCTCTGCGACATGAGATCCGAAAGGTTTCCGCCCTGCTTTACATAACTTTGAAATTCAGCCAAACTGTCAACCAACCCAATCTGTTGTTCTCCGGCAATCGCTCTGATCAATGCCGCTTGCTGATTTAGCGGATCACACGCGTCATCCAGTTTCGCACCTATATCGGCAGTCGGCGTTAACAGCACGACCTTGATTTTTTTCTCCTTGGCCCTGGTGATCATGGAGACTAGCGCGGTCCTGGATTTCTCCAGACCTATACGCCGATCATTGAGCCCATAATCTATGCAAATGACATCGGGGTTCTTGGAGAGAACATCCTTCTCGAATCGAGTCGCACCACAATCGGAGGTTTCTCCGCCGATGGCTGTCACAATCACGTTGATTACCGCCAAGGGAAAGCGTTCCTTTAGACCCATGAAAAGCAGATGGGGATACGCATTTGGTGAATCCACCACAGGGGTTTTGAAATATCCTGCGGGGACGCTGTGTCCGTGGCAGATTATATTAACGCTGCGATTAGCCGGCCAAATTTGTTTGAATAGAGTCGAGATGTCCTCGAGATATGTCTTCGGGTCGACATTCTTCCCTGCTGTGGCTTCCTCGGCACGGACAATGATTGAATTGAATCCCAGCACCGCCATGGTTAACACACTGACTAGCAATCTATTTCTATCCATCTTGTTTATTCCTCTCATCATCGAACGTCGACATTAACCGGACATTGACCCGGCAGGGTCAACGGTACGGTTGAGAACATTGTTGGCTACTCTGCTTCTTTGACCGTTTTAATAAATGCAGTTGGTGTCAGAATCTTGATTCCGCGAAATTCGACAAGATCAAGCAGGTGTCTATCCCCGCTAACAATAAAGGTAGACTTAGCCGCGACGGCACATTCCAGGATTTTGTTATCGTCAGGATCTTCTGTAATGATATTGATCTTGATCATAGGGTTGATAATCTCGCAAGAGGCATGCAATTCTTCCAGAACATTGAAAGACTGTTCAGAAGAGAACTTGAATTTCGGACGTTGTAAGACATCTCGAAGTTCGTCAAGGATGGCAAGCGATAGGGAGCAACCGACAGTGCCGCCTATAACCAATTTGAGTACATCTCTTGGTGGACCACCGAAAAGGATCGCAGATATCAAGACATTTGGGTCTAGAACGATCCTGTGATGCTTCATCTTGTTGCTTTTCCGCGGCGATAGGATTGAATTTCAGTTGCAACATCCGCTTCTGTCAGTTTGCCGCGTGCGGATATTGTTTTGCCATATCCGAAAATATCGTCCCAGCGTCTCTTGCGGGCAATGTAGGAACGAGCAGCTTCTCTTAGCAGTTCAGACCGTGACCGAGACTCGGTGTTTGCAACACGGTCTATTTCGGCCAAGAGGCTGCCCTGGAAAGAGATATTTACTGTAGTTGTAGTCATCTTTACCTCACTTTCAGAAATATTCTATATACAAACATTGTATGATGTCAAGACTGCTAGTTCTCCTTACAATCTACCATGACTTACACGCGCTTCGTGCCGCCCTGGGCGCGAAGTCACGTGGAAAGCTTGGTTGGCCATTCTCAGTCCTTTTGATTGCTTGATTCTTCAGTCGGATCCTCTGGCCAATTCTTCTGAAATTCTCGCATCGCATGAATTGTTTGCTTCATTTCCGTGAGGAGCTCGTCTGGTACTTCTGATTCGGATATGATCCCATTCGCCACTAAGCTAGGGAGGAGCATCTCAGGCCGCAGGCCGTATTTCTTCCAGAGATCGCGTGACGCGCCGTCGTGATGCTCGTGAATCAAGTCATTGAGGAGAAAACAATCGATCTCCCCTGAATGCCATTTTGTGAATGATGCCTCGAGTTTTGTCAACTCCAGCCCTAGTTCGCGTTCGTACGCTTTAACTACGAGATCTCGCATGGCTTTTCGGATGCGTTTCTGTTTTGGTGATTTACTCATGCCATATCTCCTGGCCAACGATTATCTGAGAGTCCGAGTGACCGCCTGGGTCACGAGGCACTCTCCGAGATCTGGCTGGCTCCTTGTTTTCTTCTAATCGTTTCAATATTCATTTCCAACTTCGTTTCGTAAAATCCATATGCCGGCGCCAATGAGTAGGCAGAAAGCAGTGTCACTATAAAATGGGAAGGGATGCAGCGAAAGTCTCAAACCATGGACAAGGAGAACTATTCCTTCAAACATCTGCAATAAGCCTATAAACCCTATGACGTTTCGAAATCTGGATGGCCAGATGGCCACAGCAAGAAAAAAGATGCCAATACCAGTAAATGCTCCGGTGGCCATGCGAAGCCAGTAATCTAAAATTGGGTCTTCCGGAATTGGACCAGCGCCAAGCCCATTCAGCCCTGTGACTGCAAATGACCAAGGTAAAACAACTGCAACGATGGAAATGCCCCACACGAATGCTGAAACAAACAAGAACAACCTAAGGAGTCGATACTTCATTTCTTTCATATTCTTTAGCCCATCGCGACAAATCACCCTCGAGAAGTCCCGTTGCGGGACTTTGAATAGGGGTGAATTTGTTTGTTAGGCTGCTTTTGAGTCTTTGATTTCCCAGCCTGGGAAAACTAGAACCGCAGGGTGACAAGAGAGCGCTCTTGCTAGGATTTTTGCTCTTTCCACCCCGATCTTGATTCGGTCATTCTCAATCCCAGATATTGTGGACTGGGGAATACCTGTAAGCTCGGCCAGTTCCGCTTGGCTGAACTCTTGAAGTTCTCTAATGATTCTTACTGATTCACCTACGGATACTTCGAC
>CAMCYG010000099.1 GCA_945883775.1 Victivallis vadensis | reverse complement strand
AAGAAGGGCAATCCTGCTGGCGTAACTTGTCGATATTACAGATAGCCTTGCTCGCCAGTCAGAACCAATTGCAACTCGTCTTCCCATCGTCTCGTACAGGAGAAGCCCAAGACCTACCGAAAAGGTCATATTCATAAACAACGCATAATGGTTCCTGTTAGTAAACGGCCCGAAGATATTGCCGCCATAATATGGGATCCTGAGCCATAACAGTTTATCCGAACCGGATAATTTATGCATGATTGACATCATGGCAATCACAAATCCGGCAACCACAAGCAAATATGAGATTCTGCGCAGTTGTACTTTTGTCCTTATCGAGTTGGATAAAATGATAAAAATGGCAAAATAAGTCATAAATAGGAACAGGGCTGTCGTTGTGTCACCACTGGATACCGATGACGTAGGCTCGGGAAGATGCTTTTCTACGAAAGGCCCCCTGATGTTCATAGCTTGCAGTGTCAAGTTGTGGCTGTCATATATCTTCTGTGATGCAGGGCTGAAAACGGAAAGAAAATCATTGCCGAGCGGGGCCAGTTGCAGAAGGAATACTAACACCATCGCGCCAAAGGCAACGGGTGCCCAATCCGGCTTTATTGTACGTTTTGTGTTAAGGATGACTGAGAGAAGCCAGAAGAAAGACGCGAAGGCCACAATGATAGAAATGATAATAAATTCCCAAGGTTCTGCGCTTCCAAACAACCAAGGTGATATTATCACTGCAAAGCAGGCAAGCCACCTTGCCAACCGCAGAAGGATTCTCCAGGATCTGTTTACCCCTAAAGTCATATATGGATCCAATCACGGCGAACACACAGGCTAGGACTTATTCTTTGTAGCGCTCTTGACTTTCTTGCCCTCTGTTGATTCACTGGAATAATATGATGCATGATAGTCCTGTGTGTACTTGGAATAGCCGTGATATGTATAGTCGCTATAATAGCGGCCGAATCTGCTCACCACCATCATATTCAGGACACTTCCGATCAAATTCACTTTGATGTCTTTAAGGTGCTGCAGGGCGCGGTTAACGACGGAACGATTGTGTTTGCCTGCTTTGACCACCAGAACCACTCCATCACAATTGGCGCTGACTATGCTTGCGTCCGAAACGAATAGAATCGGAGGGGTGTCGAATATGATCCAGTCGTATTGAGTTTTGATATGATTAAGAAAGTCGCTCTTGAATGCTGTTCCAAGCAGTTCAGCGGGGCTGGCGCACTTGGAGCCGGCGCATATAACATCCAGGTTCTCTATCTGCTCTCCGTCTACTGTGGCTTTCTGAAGAACATCATTTGTTTTTCCGGTTAGTATATCGCTAAAGCCCGGTGCCCTGTTTAACCCTAGTGATTTGTCTGTCATCGCACGGTGCATATCGGTGTCGATCAAGAGCACTTTCTTGTTGATAATGGCGAGCGAGACAGCAACATTCGTAGCAACAGTTGTTTTGCCTTCACCTGGGCCGCAGGACACGAAACCTATGACCTTTTGGTCGTCTGCAAGGGCGTAAATCAGATTCGTTCTGATGTTTCTGATTGCTTCCGAGAATGATGATAGCGGTTCTTGTACGATGATGGTGCCAGGAACTTGTTCGCCGTGCTTATGAGTCTTGTCTTTCTTGGGGATGAAGCCTATTACTTTGATGCCGGTCCTGTTCTGCAGATCTTCCGGGGTCTTGATGGTCTCGTCAAGCTGTTCTACGAGAAGAGCAAGGCCGATGCCGAGAATCAGACCGAGAAACAAGGAGAACGAGCTGGTTCTTTTGATGTTGGGACTGATCGGTACACTGGGAATGGCTGCTGTTTCTACTACTTTTACATTTGTCTTTATAAACTCCTTGCCAAAGTCAACCTGGCTCATTTTTGTCACGAGTTTGTTGAACATGTCGCGATGCCTGGCAATCTCGGTTTGCAGTCTATTGTAATCAAACAACTCCTTTGAAAACTCAAGTGCTATGACTTTCTGGTCTTCGTATTGTTTTAAGAGAACTTCTTCCTTGTTCGTCAGTGTTGCAAGCTTAGTCATTACTGAGTTGACGCAATTTATAATATCGTCATTAAGGGCTTTACGCATGCGTTCTGCATTTGCCGTGGCATCTTTCAGGACGGGATGGTCTGGACCGTATGTCTGGCCGAGTTTTGCTATTTCCTTTTCTGCCTCCTCCAGTCGATTGACTGATGCTTTAACTCTTTCGTCGTCCTTGATTGCATTAATTGTCAGGAGTTTATTATTCGCGTTGGGTTTGTCCTTTTCTGCCTCGATGACGCTGTTAATGACCTGAGCCTGGGACTTTAAATCGGTATGTTGCATCTGTGTTGCAGTTAATTCACTGTTGATGTCATTGAGCTTTCTTATAACCGGCGGTTCCTCTCTGGTAGAGTCATATGTGGTAAGCGATTTGGTCTTTGCTCTGAAATCTTGCAATGCGTTCTCAGCGTTCTTAAGTTCCAATTCTTCTTTCTTCCGCTCTTCCTGCAGTGTGTCTATGGTGTCTCCATGCATGGATCTTTGAAGTTCTATGTGATGTTTCTCGTATGCTGAGGCGACGGCGTTAGCTATCAATGCAGCATTGTATGCAATGTTGTTGCGGGCCTTGATGAGAATAAAATGAGTGTCATTCAGGTGCTCTGCGCTGATCCCTCCCGCAAGAATCTCCCACGGTTCAGGCGGGGGTGGTGGGGTGCCTCCCAGCATGGATACGAAAGTTCGTTTGGTCTCTGTCTTGGTGTCAGTCACTTCAACAGGCCGGCTAAATAAATTTGAGACAGCTGCATCTTTGAGCGCCAGATCTATGACGGGCCTGCTTGAAACTAGACCTGCTTTAGTCTGAAAAAACTCGGGATCCCATCCTCCCTGATCCTGAACCATATCATCCATGCGCATAATCTGTGGAGTTTGTCTTTCTACAAGCACCTTGGCTATGGCTTGGTATACCTTTGGCTGCCTGGAGACGGTGATTATGCCGATAGTGGAGACCGCTATAAATATAGTCAGTATGATCCAGATTCGGCGGCGGATAATATCAATGTAGTAGATGATAATATTCCGGTCGACTTCTGTCTCTACCTTGCGCTTGTCGCTGATTGCGTTTTTTGTCGTCTCGTTATTCAAAGTTGAGCTTTCTCTGGTTTTACGGGCCAATTGGAGGCGAATAGCCTGCAGATGCGCCTGCGCTAACGGTGGGTTTCACGAATTCAGCCAGTTTTGCCAGCGTGCTGGAACCTACGACCAAAGTGTCGCCAGACTGCATTACGACCTCCGGCTTTACGCTTCTGATTGTCTTTGTAAGGTCTATTGGAACCATCTGCTGTCCCTTTTCTGTTCGCCTGAGAAGGTAACAGTTTTCTGCTCTTCCTGCCGAATTGAGGCCGCCTGCAAGTGCTATTGCCCTGACGGCATCAAGTCCTTTCTGTTCGTCAAGTTCGAACATTCCAGGGCTTCTGACGTATCCGAGCACGTAAATATATTTCTTTGTCTTGGGTTGGACTGTGATGATGTCGCCGCCCTTAACCCATAGGTTGAGCCTTAGGTCACCTTCGTCGATTAGTTTGTTAAGGTCTACGACTACCATGTTCTCTTTGTTTGGTGGCTTGTTGACCTTGTCGTCCTTGGGGGAGTAAGATGCTGATTTTATGATGAACATTTCATTGCCCGCATTGGCGCTTAATCCATTGGCTTCTGCCAGCAGTTCCAAAACGCTTCTTTCGTCACGATTCAGATAATAGACTCCAGGTTTCTGAACTGCGCCTGTCAGTACAACGGCAGCGCTCTTGTATTGCTCGATATTCATGGTCACTTGCGGATTCTTGATCAGTCTGCCGGCGAGTGTCTCAACCACTTTAGACTGTGCGTCAGTTACAGAGAGACCTCCGACTTGTACTTTGCCTCCATAGATAAGATTGATTGTGCCATCCTTGTTCACGGTCCTTAAAAGGGCGCTGACCTGGTCTGGTCTTTCCAGTGCCAGTACCTCTATCTTCAGGATATCATCTGGGCCTATATGATAATCAATTGTTTTATTTGGATTCGCCTGATTCCAATTTGCAAGAGCCTTTGCCAGCTTCTGTGCTTTGTCCAGCGCTACGGACTCCTGTTCTCCTTTAACGTAGGGTGTTCCGGAATCGACAATGTCAGATAGGCCCGTTAGTCCAGGCGTTGTGCCAAAATCCTGAGTACTGCAACCCGTAATAGAAAAAATAACCGCTATGGTTATGAACCAGATGGCGCATGTGAAAATTTGATTGGATCGAATCATGATTAGGGGCTTACTATCGGTGGTGGAACGGGTGGGGTCGGTTCTGGCGGAACTGGCAGTGGTGGATCTGGCAGTGGTGGTACAGGTTCCGGCTGTGGTCTGTTGTCTCCACCACCGGCATTGCCGTCAGCTATATTGTCTTTGATGTCGTTTTTGTTTGATAATATAGCAGGCGAGCTCATCGAAACTGCTCCTACGGTCATATCTGATATCCGTGGTGTCGTCTCAACAGTAAAAGGTCTGGATAAGACCACCACTAAATCGTGGCTTTGAGATAGCATGTTTCCGCCTTGCGTCAGCGTTTTCATGTCAATCTTGATTTGGCCGATATAGATATAGCTCTCGCCCTGATTCATGCGAGGCAATTGGAATACGCCATCTTTGTCGGTTCTGGTCCTAAATATCATTTTCTGCTGGTCCTTTGACCATATTCTTACCGGCAGATTATCAACTGGCGTTATTCCGTCCTGATAGATGACATTTCCAACAATGTTTTCTGCGACAAGCTCAATGTTGACTCCTCCCGCCCCTGTTTCCTGCCCTTTAAGGAAAGGAACCCAGCAGAAACATGAAATAACTATCAACATATATGTCAGCTGTTTCATATATGTATAAATTATCATTTGTAGTGCTTCGTATCAATGAATATTTTACAAACTGTTAGCTTTGTATGCATTGCGACGCCTGCGATTTGCCTAAGAGACCGAATTTCAGGTGAAATTCATCGATTTCAAGTAAGAACACATGCGGGTTTCCCGGATTTTCCTTGAAGCCAGTTATACACGCCGATCATCTGCTTGCCGATGATGTCCCACTGGAAGCGATCTTTAACCAGTTCATATCCTCTGGAGCCCATGGCGGCTCTCTCGGCGTTGTTCATATACATGACACGAAGTATGCCATTCTTTATGCTGGTGGGGTCTATCGATGTCCTGATTGCCGCATTGGCCTGATATCCCTCCGGAAGATTGCAGTGCGGGGTGTATATGCATGGAAGCCCTCTGCTCCAAGCCTCAAGCACGTTCATCGGTAGCCCTTCGCTAAGAGATGGCATTATGAAAGCGCTGGCATTAGTCAAAAGATGTTCTTTCTGTTCCCCGAATGCCGGTCCTGATATTTCGACTTTTCTGCTTATTCCGAGTTCGTGAGCCAATGCCTTCAGTTCCTCTGCGTGCCCTCCCTGGTCCCATCCTGCTATCGTGAGTGTCCACTCTGACGTCTTGGTGTTTTCTGAATGGATGACCATGTCCCATGCTTTTATCAGACTCGATAGATTCTTTTTGGGATGTATCCGCCCAAGATAAAGCAGGTTTTTGCCGGATTTATTGGTGTTTGGCGCATCAGGCGGCAGATCAATCCCGTTTGGTATTATGCAGACCGGATTGCGTAAGCCCAGTGCCCGAATGGATTTATGCTCAGATTCGTTCAGGGCGTGTATGCATGCCGCATTTGCAAGATGCCGGCGTTCGAATAATACCATAGCCAACCTCTTGATGAGCCGGGAGTTCCGCAGTGCCCATTGATCCAGCATGCCTCTGGGTGAGACGACATATGGTCGTTTGTGCTTCCGTGACCATAACGGCAGAAGCAGTGACGGATATAGCCATAAGCCGTGATTGTGTATGATGTCCGCTCCGGACGCCATAAGCTCCTTCCTGAATGTTTCCGAGAAGCAGAATGATTTCGGGAATGATGTGTCGTGTATGCTGAGCTTCAGAGGTTTCCATTCCGACGAATCTCTGTCGGTCAGACTGTCTCTGAATGTCATAACGTCTACTTCATAATCGCCGGCGGCCTCCATAGAAAGCTTCCTGACGCTGGTAAAGAATCCTCCTGAAAGCCTGGAGGCTGATCCGGTTATGACTGTTAGGTTATTTTGCATGTCATCAAATCCTTCGTGTTGCGGAGATACATCCCCAGTGCGCAAAGCTGCCAAGCTCTGGACCATATTTGAGTATTAGGTTCTTGAATAAATGCCTGCCATATCAAGTCGATTCCTTTTGGTGCGAGAATTCCTGTTGATGAAAGATATTTCAGCGATTCTTCGCAAGTGTCGCGCAGAGAAGTTTGCATCCATTTTGCTATTGGAAGAACAAAGCCTTTTTTTGGCTGGGTCAGCTGTTCCTCCTTGAGATATTTTCCGAAATGCTGTTTGAGTATGTTTTTTGCGGACCCTGATGGCATTCGCCCTCTGCCGCTGATCCGGAAGACTGTGTCTATTACTTTCTTGTCAAGGAAGGGGACACGTATCTCAAGCGAGTTTGCCATGCCGAAAACGTCACTATCGCGCAGCAGCATATTCCCCATGTAAAAGTGCGATTCAAGGATCGAGATTGCGGCGATAATGTCTGTCGGTATATCAATGCCGAATTCCTGTGCGCTCACGAAGGAGTTTTGTATACTTTCGTTCACGTCTACCCCGAGTGCGCTCATCTGCGCGTTAGATAAAGTCCGTCTTTTTAAGAAAAAGAGATCCTTGATTGTTGCTGATGAGGAAAGAAGATCCTGTAGCTTTTGTTTTTCCGATTCATTAAGCATTCCGCTCATCAGCGCTGCTGCTATATTTCTGCCAGACTTCGGCAGTAATCGAGAAAGTCGGGTCCATCTTCGCCATCGGGGAATGTCTTTGAATGATGGATATCCGCCGAATAGTTCATCGCCGCCTTGGCCGGATAGTGCCACGATTGTGCCTGTGCTCCGGACAACTTTAGAGATTATATAGACATTCAGTCCATCCATGGATGGCATATCCATGTCTGCAAACCATTTGTGTGCCATTGCCAATGCCTCGTCAGGCTGAATGGTTATTGCATAATGCAGGCTTCCAAGTCTCTCGGATGTCTGTAGTGCTATGCGCGACTCATCAATCTCTGCTTGCTCCATTCGGACGGTATAGGTCCTCAGTTCAGATGTGTATTTCGCCGCAAGTGAGGCAATTACTGTGCTGTCTATGCCAGACGAAAGAAATACGCCGATTGGGACATCACTGACAAGATGACTCCGCACGGAGGATTCCAAAAGTGATGGCAACGACTCTATGAGTTCCTTGTCGTTTTTTGGTTCCGGGGTGGGGAATTGCCAAAATCTATTTAAGGCCAGAGGTTTTATCATCCCTGCATCAATGATAAATTCCTGAAAACATCCGGCGGGAAATGATGTGGCATCCCGGAATAAAGTGTTTGGAGCTTGAACAGCGCCATAGGCCAGGAATCCGTTCAGGGCTTGTTGATCCACTTGTGTGTCGAGCATTCCGCTTTTAAAAAGCGCCCTGACTTCGCTGGCGAAGATTATGTTGTTTCCTTTTCTGGTAAGATAAAGTGGCTTTATTCCCAAAGGGTCACGAGCCAGGAGCAGGCTGTTGCGCCTGGGGTCAAGAAACGCAAACGCGTACATACCCTCAAAATTACTGATAACCTCTGGACCTCGCAGTGCCAGTGCTTTCAGCAACACTTCTGTATCCGTATTACTGTCAAAATGAATGCCTGCTCTTTCAAGGTCTTTTTTTATGGATTTGTAGTTGTAAAGCTCTCCATTGTATATAAGAACACATCCGGTTTTGATGTCGATCATCGGTTGGTGACCCCTTGTGGATGTGTCTATTACCGAGAGTCTTGTGTGTCCAAGTGCAATACTAATGTCGGACAGTGAAGAGATATGGGTACCACTGTCGTTTGGCCCTCTATGACGGAGCATGTCCACCATTGGTCCTATTTTTTCTGTCGCGCGACTGATGTCGCCTGTTAAAATGCCTGCTATGCCACACATAACTAATAATATTATTATAATTTATTTCCAAAACCAAATTAATTGTATATATTCAATGCGTTGGCTGGTTTCAATAATGTTTGGACTACTGAAAGGTGTTACTATGAGAAAGATTTCATTCTTATTTTCTGTACTCGTTCTTGGTCTGGCTTGTGTCGCAAATGCAGCAACGGACTGGATCATAGACCTTGATCCAGGTGTGATTTATTTCAACTCATCTGCGAATGACTTTGATCTCCAGCGGGGAGTGGAGGAGGAGTCTCTTTCGATATTTTCTTCTTTTCCTCGAATCTCGACCGGTGTATCGGTCGAACAGCCTGAAGGCTATTTTGATGCCAGAGTTGGCGTCGGCATGCTGCTCAATAATAGTCTAAGCACGACTGCTGTATTTGGCCAGCTGGCGTATTCATATGAGATAAAGCCCAGTATTATGATCGGCCCGCACATAGGGTATTCAATGTATTCAGCGCCTGAATGGTGGGGCGATGCCGAGGTCGAGTTTGATAGTACAAGCGGCTATATGCTTGGCGGACACCTGACCATGGGTGACAAGATCGCTTACATATTTTCGGTAGATATGGTCAATGCCGAGTACGATGTCAAATCGACAAGTGGTGGTTGGAGCGTTGCAAATGGTCAGACAACGTTAGATTTATCAGGGTTGATGATAAGCTTTGGTTTCCTTGCCCGGTTCTAATGTTACTATTTAGCCTCTTCTTTTTTTGCTGGGGCGTATTTTGTCTTCGCCTTCTTAAATAAGGAATGTGGCAGGAAAACAACGATGTTTTTGGGGATATTCAGCTTTTCTAAAGCGTTTGGATCGGCATCCATGACATTTAAGTCAAGCGTGAGCAGTCCGACCATCAGGTGATATTCGCCCTTGTCGAGGTTGGGGATATTGAAGACTCCATCATCGTCGGTGCCGGTCTCGTATATGACGTCATCATCTTCTTTGTTGGCCAATTTCACCATTATCCGTTTAGCTGGGTTGTTTGATGTGTCTTTCTCGCTGTCGATTAGTAAGACTTTGCCAAAAATAGAGGCCTGTTTCATTACCACGAGCGGCTTTCTTTGCGGTTTCTGGTTTTTTCTGACGTCTTCAGCAGGTTTAGCAGGTTCTGCTGTTTGAGGCGTAGCTTGAGGCTGAGGTCCTGGCGGTGTTGCTTCTGGAAGAGCTGAGGGACTTTGAGCATATACAGATACGCATATCAGTCCAAATACAGCTATCAGTGCACCCGAGGTTCTTAAGCGCACAATCTTGGTTTCAGCACACAATAAGCTGTTCCTTAAATGTAGCGACTGGGTCCACATCGTTATTTTCTTCAAGCATGCCCGGTTAGCCCCCAGGCCCACATTTAAGATTCCTTTTTTACAGTTCATCTCTTTATAAGATCCCTAATTGCTATTCCTGTCTTTACCATATTTCTGCCGCCCCCACTGGCCAGCGCTATCAACTTTGTTGCCGGCCAGGTGTTCAGTAATTTCATACCTTTCCCAACTAACATGACTTTACCAAGT
>CAMCYG010000098.1 GCA_945883775.1 Victivallis vadensis | reverse complement strand
GCTCCGACCATGATGCCTGAATGTTTTCTTGTCTCGCGGATGATGTCGACGATATAGGTGGTGGTCTCTTTGTTTACAGTGACTTCCTGCAATGAAGTCTTGAGGGCCGGCATTTCATTTATGTTCATAACGCCTTTGACGTCACCGCGGTTCAGTGTGGCTTCGGGAGAGTCAGCTCCCAACATGCGCGCTGCAAGTTCCAGTTCTTCGTCACGGTTCGGGCATTCCATTTGTATCTTGAACATGAAGCGGTCTTTTTGCGCTTCCGGCAGGGGATATGTGCCCTCATACTCGATGGGGTTTTGTGTGGCAAATACCGTGAAGTTTGGCGACAGCTGGTGAGTGGCCCGATCTATCGTCACCTGCCGTTCCTGCATTGCCTGCAGGAGCGCTGACTGAGTTTTTGCCGGTGCCCGGTTAATCTCGTCAGCCAGCAGGAATGTGGTGAAGACCGGTCCGCGGATCAGGGTGAAGGTGTTCTGCTTCATGTCGAACACATTCGTTCCTATTATATCGGCAGGCATCATGTCGGGTGTGAACTGAATTCGCTGGAAGTCGCATCCCAAAACTTTCGCCAGCGTCCTGACCAGCAGTGTCTTTGCCACGCCAGGCACTCCTTCGATGAGGGCGTGACTTCCGGTGAAGATAGTGATCAGCGACATCTCAATCACCTGTTTCTGTCCGATTATGACTTTACCTATTTCCGCGCTGGCCGTTGCCAGTACTTCTTTCAGCCTGTCTGTGTTCATTGATGTTTCCTTCTGCTGTCTTCCAGCATTTGTGTTATTGCGTTGTAAACGGATACGGGATCCTTGTGGTTGGCTGGCCGGTGCGATTCATCCTCAATTAGTTTGTAAATGGTTGATATAAGTTCAGGGGATATCCCGCCGTTGCCAGCGGCGTCTTTCTTCCATTCGTTAAAGCAGGTCGTAAGTACAGCTGAGGTGCTGATGTTTTGTCTAAGGATGTTGGCCAGCGCACTTGCGGAGTCTTTGCCGTGCGAAATGTTTTCCTCATGAGTAGCCGCAGAACTTTCGAACGGGGCGGGGAGCAGGGGGCAACTGTTTTTCCATATGAAAAGTGCAGCAAGCAGTACACAGCCGCCTAACAGCCAGTAGAGCCTGTATTTGCGCGCCAGGAAGGACACGCCTCGGTCTGTGCTGATCCCCAGGTGAGTCTCGTCGAATATCATTTTCTTGTTGTCGCCTATAAACCAGGCGATGAGCGGGGAGATGCGCTCTTTTGATAGCGACTCATTTGACAGGAAATAAGAAGATGAGCAAAGGGCAATTGAGCCGTTCCCGATCTTCTTTTCTATTACCACCGGCCCCTGCGCAGTACGGTATATGACCTTCCATTCATTCGCCAGATTGGTGAAGCATCCGGATGTCAGCAGTGTCATCTGAACAGGCAGGCCGGTAAGAGAGACATCGGCAAGTTCGGCATTAGTGGCAACATGATCGCAGTAAGTCACTGCCACGCCCAGCCAGTTTGTAAGTGCCAGCCAGGATTTTATCGTCGGTGCTGCATTAGTGATGACGCTGGTGGAGTTTGTCTCAGCTTTCTTGTCCTCCTCTTTCTTTTTTATCCTTTCCGCTTTGATGTCCGGGTGTACCGGGCCTGCTGGCGGTAGTGACATCGCAAGTCTGCCGCTGCTGTGAAAGAATCGTTTGAGCTCGCCGGTCTCATCGGACGAGATAAGGTCACTGTTGAACCCGAAGAAGCCGTCGTAAGCGATCATCAATAGAGTGTTGGATGGTCCTATGGAATCGAGGCCTGTATCGTCGACTCTCCTGATTACAGACATATCCTGCATCGCTCCGATGCTTTCATATAGAGCCTTGGTGCCCAGCGGATCGGCTTTAAATGAGGAATAGGCTGGATAGACGTCGCCGGAGTTGAAGCGCATATGGAATATATGCATTAACCCAGCCGCCAGGATAAGAGCTGTAAAGCCCAGCATGATAGGCCCAAGCAATCGTTTTCCGCTTGAGTTATTATACGATGATTTTTTCATTAAATATCACCTCGAGATTATCTTTGAAAAGATTGACATCATCGTTGGCGGCGCTGTAGTTACCGTACCAGATCATCTCGACTACCGCCACATTCTCCGCAAAGGCTTTGATTATGCCTGGCATGTCATGGGAACGTCTCTGGAGTTCCTTGGTATAATCCCTGTTGGACTTATGTCGTGCCAGCGAAAGCTGTTCTGTTCTTGCCAGTCTTGACAGTGATGCCAGAAACATGGCGCGTATGGCTGGTCGTAATTCGCCTTTTGCGAGAAAGTCGCGCGCCATCTTCAGCCATTCATCATCAGGCAGGTGAGCAGCGGCCAGTCCGTCGTCCGGCAATTCTAACAGAGTCGGGATGGCAGTTGCTGTTGGGGGTCGGAGTGGGTTGCTCGACTTATAAAGCCTGTAAAGATAAACCCCTAGGATTGCTGCTGCTACCGCGGCAGTAATATAGAAGATCAGCAGTGCTGCGCGTTTCCAGGCTGGCCAGTCAGGCTGGCCTAAATTGAATGACGGCGGCTTTCTATTGCCGAACTTTTTCTTCAACCATTTTTCCAACCTTTCCATCCAGCCTGACAGTGCTTTTGCGTACTTCTGCAGAGTGTTAGCGATGTTCTCGAAAAACTTATCCAGCATGGACATCTCTGCGGACGGAAGATTCTTTGCTGTGGTTATCAGCTTGCGTGGTTCGCGCCAGCTGTATTCAGGCTTGCTGATCGTCTCGGCGATGGAGCGGTCGAGCTGTTGTGCCTGTGCTGATGGTGCTTCTGCTGCAGGAAGTAAGGTTGGCAGGGCAAGGGCTAAGAACAGGAAGAGAAGAGATCCGACCGATCGGGCTGATCCGGCGGATCGGTCGGATGCTATTGAATCCCTTCTCATCTCTTCGCTCATTTCTTCACTTCCTGTTCCAGATCTTTAAGCAGGTCTTCGCCGGATTTAATTGCATCGCCGTAGTAGCATCGTAAGGCGTGGGCTGCCTTTGACAGCGGATCCAGGCAGATGTAGGCTAAAGCGAAGACAGCCATTATATAAGTCGTGTTGCATATGGTGTGCCATCCGCTGGTGGTGAAGGTCGATTCCACACCAAAGAGCATTTTCAGGAGCAGTGGTAAGGCGTATATGGCAACAGCGATGTTTGCTGCAACGATGCATGAAAAAGGAGCAAAAGGGAACACGGAGTAATAGACCAGTAGCAGCGCGATGAAGAACCAGACCAGATCGCTGTAGAGGCCCAGCGGCATAATGTATGAAATGAAGAGTGATGCGATCCAGAATGATATGATAAGGCCTACTCCTAGCATCCACGGCGACAACAGCCAGACGATGATGCCGCTCTGGGTTGGCCACAGTTTGGCCTGCTTCCATGCCCTGGCGGCATAAGCACGAACTGTCTCGTGGTCCTGCTCCTCCATGGCAGAGAGGTTCTGGTAGAATGCATGCACTGCCGGCAAAGGGAAAGCCACGATCATTGATAACGGTATGGCTATGATCCCGTATGGTTGGAGGCAGACCTGGGTGACAACCATTCGGGCGATCCGGCGAAGGCTCCAGTTGATCATGCGTCCGGCGGCAATGGCGCGCAGACCTCTTGCGTATACAGCCTGGAATATCTTCATCCAGAAGAATAACAAGGCAAGTGCCAGCGAGAATTCCAGACAGCGTCTTTCGGCAAATGCACTGCGTGACATATCGGACCAGAAATAGATCATGCCCAGCACAAACGGAACTGTGCCGATTAGATAGCTGGTGCTCAGCCAGGCCGGTGCACTGCGGACAAGGCAGAATGCTTCGTCGATCAGCTCAAGCGTGGGCTTACTGTCGTGTCTCTTCTTTTTATTTCTTCGCGGCAAGTTCATAAATACTATATCTAAATCGAGGACAGAAATAGCGGCTCACCGTGGACGGTTCGCCCTACCTTTCCGGAATAAGGGTAGGGAGAGGCGCCCGCCTGCAACGCTGCACGTAGTGCCTGCCCGAAATGCTGCATATCGCTGCAGGCGGGCTACGGGCAGGTCTGGCCGATCCGTCTTCGTTTGGTTGTGCCCGTTTTCATTCCTCGTATAGCTCATTCCTTAAACGCATCCAATAAATTAGGTTTTGATATTTTGCCCTCATGGAACTCAGACGGAATCTTCAAAAGTGTCTGGCCCAGATAGAATATCGCAAACCAGATTACAACAAATCCTGTTATGAACTGGAATACGGTAACAATATTAAGCATCCTCGCAACCAGTTTGCCCTTTCCTGCTGATAGTTTTGCCAGACAGCTGGCGCAGATGACCCGCTCATCGTGCTCCGTGACGCATTCCCTGCAGAAATGCCTGCCGCATTCGAGGCATTTGGCTGCCGCCTCGCGGCTTGTGTGGTTGAAGCATTTCTGGCGTGTTACGGTTGCGATCATGATTGTATCGGTGGCTGAGGCTCAGGTTGAGGCTGCTGTTCAGAAGAAAGAATTGAGTTTGAAGGAGGCGTATGCGGCTGGGCATTCATAATAAGAGGGGTGACAAGGTCTATGAACTTCCGGCCTTTTCTAAATCTTTTTATTGCATCCACCTTGTGCGCGCTGACCCTTGTGTGGATCGTGCAGGTACAGGTCGGTCCGGCCAATGTATTGAAGAGTATGACCGTTATTGCCACGCCAAATAATATTGCATATAAGATGCCTAAAGGCCGAGTATCGGCGTCCTTGGTGTACACAATGGCTGTGAGCGCAAATATACCGGCAATTACTCCAGCACTTACGTTGGTGACAATCCAGCTTTTTGTTTTATTCAGTGATATGCCTCTTATATCCTTAAAGTGAAAGCGGCGGTATTGCTCGTGCCAGCCGTAGGTCACTACGGAAATAAGATGGTCAGGGAAAAGCCATGCGGTGCAGATCTCGCTCATTCCGCTCGTGGCTTTTGCTATTCTCCGGAATTCTTTACTGCTCATCTTCTGGAGGCCTTCCATATAAAGTAAGCAACAGTGATGATCACAATTATCTCTATAAATGAAATTATGCCTGCAATGAGGAGCCGCACTCTTGATTTGGGAATTATCCCGCATGGCTCTTTCCAATACCGGATGCTGAGGTATAGGGCTGCCGGGGCCATGATCGGCGAAGCAAACCAGAGGAACGGGATCAATGCATAGATGCTAAGTTTAATAGCCATTTCATCATAGAGGACGTAGCTGCGGACTATCTTCTTGTTTTTGCCTTTTTTCTTGCTGATTTCGAGGCATTTGGCGCAGACGTGCTGTCCGCTGAAGTTTATGTCGCATAAAGAGCACAGATATCTGCCGCAGGACTCGCATGCGGTAATCGCCTTGTTATCAGTATGATAGAAACAGCCGGCTTCTTCCTCGAAGATGACAGTCTCTGCCTGACTGCCTTCCAGCGGGTCGCTTGCCACGGCTGGAAAGACTACCATTGTTGTGTCGGCAGAGCATGAAGGACAAGGGAAAACACTTACATTTCCCCATGCCATATCTGAAACATCCAGTACAGTCCGGCATTTACTGCATGGAAGGGAATTGCGCGCCCTGTCTTCCATAATCGGTTACGAGCCTGCGACCTTGCCTCTGACATCCTCGTAGAACTTAGCATAACTGGTCATGGAGTATGGGGTCAGCCATAAGAAGCCTATGCCCAGTGTGAAGAGGCAGAGGATCGACCACCCGATGAACCGGCAGTTAAGACAGAAGAACTTCCAGCAAGAGCCTTTCATCATCGCTTCACTTTTTGTGAGTGCCTGATATGCCGTTATGTCAGGATCTTCGGACATGATGAAGAAAGCCATTGAATACCGCAATGCTTTGATGATGCCGGGTACTATCAGCAGGAGCATCCAAAGCACAATGAAAATGCTCATAAGGAGATAAAGACTGAGACAGGCGCCGAATTTCTCAAAATACTTGAACAGCACGCCAGTCGCAACTGTCTCGCCCCGTGAAAAATTCAGCCAGAATGCGTAGAAGCCGACCATGATGGGGCCTGTAACCAATAAGGACACCAGATTCCCAAGGATGGGTATTATACCGCTGATGATTCCTATTCCGAATGAAACTCCGATGTATGCAAGTACGAATATAACGCCTTCGCCCCAGCGCCCAGATAACGTGTCCCTGGCCTGTGTCATAAGATCTCTGTTATGGGTCTGGCCTGTTCCGCCGGAACCAAAATTGCTGGGCATTGAGCCGCCTTCTTGTATTCTCTGGAAGAAAACCGGCTTGCACTTTGCGCAGATGAAGTGCCTTTCGTACTGGACCATCTGATCTGCTGGGAATTCGCCCTGACATTCACTGCAGGTCGCAGTCTGTCCGGCGGAAGCTGCTGCTGTTGCGCCTGACGCTATTGTGCCGTACTCGGCCCAGTTTTTCATGGAGCCGTTCCAGACCAGCGTCTTTGATGTTATCTGCCCGCTTTCGACCATGGCTTTAAAATCTGAATCGGATATGGGACCCTTCTGACTGCTACCTTCCGCATAATACCATTCCATAGCAACTCTCCTTTAGTTTTAGTGTTGTAAGCTTACAAAGAAAGAATTACTAATTACAAATTAATAATTACAAATTAAGCAGATGGAGATTTGGTTGTTCTCTGAATGGCGGTGATGATTTTACAGAGTTCGACAGCATCATCATACAACGGTGTGAATTCGGGCACTGTTATGTAATTGCTGTCCTTTAGAAGTCGAAGCCAGTAGCAGGTTTCTCTTGCTTCTTTATAGGCAATCGATAATTTCGAGATGAAATCTGCACGTGATTGTCCGCCGATTGCCTCTTCGATGTTGGCGCCGATACTTGTCCCGGATCTCAGCAGTTGCTTTGTCAGAACAAATTCCCTCTTTGTGGAGGTGAGATGCTGATAAAGCCTTACAATCTTCAAGGCAAAAGCATAGCTCTTGTCTTGAATGACGTTTTCTTTCATCCCGCAGTCCGCCAATTAATAATTAGTAATTCTTAATTAGTAATTATTAGTTTGCCTTGCGGCCGCTGATCCCTCTGGTCTTGGATGTGATCAGCTTGGCCTTCTCATGAGGCCTGAGGCTTCTGACGGCCTTACCAGCCAGCCACATTTCTGAATTGCCGAGTTCGGCAAGTTCTGCGTCAAGCAACTGCTTGTAGTTCGGCTTGCCACAGGCTGAAATGACGCGTCTGGTTTCTTTTCCGCTCTTAACGGCGCTGTAAAGTTCGTTGAATACCGGCATGACTGCCTTCTTGAATCTCGGTCTCCAATCAAGCGCCCCGCGCTGTGCTGTGGCAGAGCAGTTTGCGAACATCCAATCCATGCCGTTCTCGTCAACCAGTCTGATCAGGCTCTGAGTGAGCTCTTCGACCGTCTCGTTGAATGCTTCGCTGGGTGTGTGGCCGCCTTTTCTAAGCACATCGTACTGTGCTTCCATGACACCGGCGAGGGCGCCCATGAGTATGCCGCGTTCGCCTGTAAGGTCGCTGTGCACTTCATGTTTGAATGTGGTGGGGAACATGTAGCCAGAGCCGATCGCTATGCCGACCGCCAAGCATCTTTCTTTCGCCTTGCCGGTGTAATTCTGCTCGACTGCGTAACTTGAGTTGATCCCGGCGCCAGACAGGAAATTACGCCTGACTGATGTGCCCGAGCCTTTTGGTGCGACAAGGATAACGTCTACAAACTTCGGCGGGATGACGTTGGTCTGGTTCTTGAACACGATTGAGAAGCCGTGCGAGAAATAGAGGGCCTTCCCCGGCGTGAGGCATTTCTTGACGAGGGGCCATATTTTCATCTGTGCCGCGTCGGTGACGAGCATTTTGATGATCGTGCCGCGCTTGGCTGCTTCTTCGATGTCGAAAAGGGTCTTGCCTGGCACCCAGCCGTCTGCAACTGCCCGATTCCAGTCCTTCTGGTATTCCTTGGATTGGCCGATAATAACGTTAAATCCGTTGTCCTTCATATTGAGAGCCTGAGCCGGCCCCTGGACTCCGTAGCCGATTACTGCAATGACTTCGTTCTTGAGTACTTTGCGCGCCTTCTCCATCGAGAACTCTGCACGGGTGACGACGTTTTCCTTAACGCCTCCGAAATTAATGACTGCCATAATAGACCTCCAATTGTTTAATCGAACAGCGGGACATATTAGACTCTCTTCCGGTCAGGTCAATTCAAAAAACGAAGAAAATCATAATGAATCAGCCAAAACTTGCAAAAAAGAAGGCGTGTGGCGGCGCTTGTGTCAATCGCCGTTTATATAACTGCGCATGACACATGCGCAGCTACATCTTCATCAGACAGTGGCTTCTCACAAGACTTCCCCGGCACGGATGCCGGTGAGCGTTCCGGATTTGATGGTAACTTTGCCGTTTACGATAAGGTGCTCGATGCCTTTGGAGTATTGGTGCGGCATTTTGAATGTGGAAAGATCCAGTATTTCTTTAGGGTCCAGCACCGCCACATCGGCCCGATGCCCTTTTATGAGGCGACCTCTTTGCTTTATGTGGAAATGGTCTGCCGGAAGGGAGGTCATTTTTCTGACAGCCTCTTCAATAGGCACACTTCTGCCGTCAAGTGACAGCCTGAGAAAGCGTGGGAATGAGCCGAAAGCGCGCGGATGCGGATAATCCTCGCTCAACGGTCCAGTCAGCGATCTTACCGAGGCGTCTGAGCCTATCATCACATATGGTTCGGCCAGGATCTTAAGCATGTTGTCCTCGCTCATGCTGGAGAAAAATGCGCTGGTCCGCACCTCGTCAGTCGTCATTATCCTCAAAGCAGCATCAACGGGGTGCAATTTTAGTTCAGCTGCAATATCCGCAAGCGTCCTGCCCCTGAAGCGCAGGTTGTCGGGGTGTGTTGTGGATCCGATGGTAACGATGGACCAGTATTCGTCGCTCTTGTTCTCGAGGAGCCATGTCCTCATTTTTGAAACCTGTTCTGGGTCGTTCAAGCGTTTCAGCAATGCCGTGCGCCCGCCTTCTTCAGCCCAGTCTGGCAGTATGACATCCAGATCAGTTCCTGCGGCAGTATATGGGTATCGGTCAGCTGAAACTTGAATGCCTGCTTGCCTGGCATGTCTGATAAGATCCAGGGCTTTGTCGACGAGATGCCAGTTTGATTTGCCGGATGTCTTCAAATGTGAAATCTCAACCCGAACACCGGCTTTCTGTCCGATGTCTATGGTTTCTATGATGGACTCCAGGAGTCTGGCCCCTTCGCTACGCATATGACTTGTGTATATACCATCGTAAAGTTTTACGATCTTGTTCAGTTCAATCAGTTCTTCATGGCTGGAGAACATGCCGGGAGGGTAGATAAGCCCGCTGCTTAGTCCTTTGCCGCCCTCAGCCAGGCTCTTCTCCAGAAGTAATTTCATTTCGCCAAGCTCCTTGGTGCTGGCAGGCCGGTCAGTATAGCCCATTACTCCGGCCCTGATGGCGTTATGACCGATAAGTGTGAAGACGTTCACTGCGGGTTTGCTGTCTTGAAGGATCTCTCGGAATTCGGCGACGGTATTCCATTTCTTCGGGTAATTCATCGATTCCCAGTCACTGGGAATGCGGTAGGATCCTGTGACGGGTGCAGCAGAAGCTCCGCAGTTGCCTGTGACTTCTGTCGTAACGCCCTGCAATACTTTGCTGGGCGCGGACGGCTCAATCATAAGATAAGTGTCGGAGTGTGAGTGCGCATCGATAAAGCCCGGACAGACATATTTACCGGAAGCATCTATTGTGATGGCCGCCTCGGCTTTGCTCAGGCTGGCGATATCGCTGATGGAATCGCCTGCAATTCCAATATCGGCCCGGACAGGCTTACCGCCTGTCCCGTCAA
>CAMCYG010000097.1 GCA_945883775.1 Victivallis vadensis | reverse complement strand
ATCCGCCTAATATGTATCCATGCATTTCGGTGCCAGGCTCATTCCAATCCCTTCTTTTTCTCCTTCTCGACTCGTGGCTCAGTGCTTTAATGTGAATGAATGTTATCAGAGCTACTGGAATCAAGAAAAGAATGATGCCAATAGTGCCGTATTCCTCCAAGAGTTGCAGCCAGTCGGAATGAACTTCGTATGAATGCAGATCATAAAATGTAGAGGATGGCCAAATACCGTTTTCTCTGTCACCGTCTTCGCTGGCAGAGAAATGCGGCCACAGGTGCTGGTGCATTCCCGGGCCGATACCTAACAGCATATTTGATGATCGCCATGCCCTGATGGCGCCTGCATACATCTTACCTCTGCAAGAGGTGATGAGCTTAACCTTTGCGGTTTCTATGATCTGTTCGCTGCTCTTGCCTGAAGTCGCATCAAATCCAAAATGCTCTTTGAACCGGGCCATATAAGAAATGTTCGAGTTCCAGAGAATAATAAGTGTCGCAATTGAAAACGCTATAGAAAGGCCTCTGATAATCCATCTCTTGGCTGTGCGCCACTGACCAAGGCCGAGAGTCAAAACGCTAACTAACAGTACAAGTATAGTGAGCCCTCCGCCTCGTGATTTGCTCATTATTGTGCAATAGACGGCAAGAGCCATGACAAGCCCGCATAGAAGTCTCCTTTTGATTGTCGACTCTCTGCCTGTGAAAAGTCCTAATGCCATGGCGAACCCAATTTCCATCACTCCCGCAAAGTGGTCAGGGCAGTAATATGTTCCCGTCATCCTGTTTTCGCATGTATAACAGTCGTAGCCTGGCATCCATAGGACAAACTTACTGCCATTCAGTGCATGGTTTATGATGGCATATATGCCTATCAAGAAAAGATTCGTCAATATGACGTTGTACAGAGTCTTTAGCCTGCTAACCCCGCATGAAACAAGTATCGTAACGGCCAGAAGCAGGGGAGTAAGATGCAGGAGGAAACTCCTCTCTGCGTTCATGTATACCCCGGACTGAAAGGCTCTTATAAGCGAATATAGAAGGAACGGTGCATATCCCCATAGAACAAAGGAAATCATCACCGACTCCTGCGAGTAGAGTTCCAATGCCAGAGTATCAGGAAGTCTTGTCTTGCTCCTGCTTGGCCGGAATGTCCGGATTAGGAACATGCCAGCCGCACTGCTACCAATGAATATGATTGCCGCAAAAGGCCAGAACCACCATTGCTCCCATGATCCGAAAAACCACGGTGAAGCAACGGCCACTGCCATCGTGCATATAATTGCCAGTTTTGCCAGCATGCAGTATTGCTATCTCTTCTTATCTGATGTTTTTCTGACTTGCTCGGCTACCCAAGGATATGTCCGGCGAATGCCTTCTTCCAAGGAGACTCTTGATTTCCAGCCGGTGGAGTAGATCCTGTTATTGCTGAAATTCCTAGATTGAACTCCTACGGGTCCGTCGATGTGTTTGATTTTGATCTTCTTGCCTGAAACCTTGGCAATCGTCTTGGCTAGTTCATCTACAGTGACATACTGTGGGCATCCGATGTTAACAGGTACGTCTATCTTGGAATGCATCAGTCTGTATATGCCGTCAACCATGTCGTCAACATGTGTGTATGACCGCACCGCTGTCCCATCGCCCCAAACTTCGACACTGCCGCCTTCTTTCATCTCTGCAATTTTTCTCGATAACGCCGCGGGTGCCTTTTCTCTGCCGCCGCGCCATGTTCCTTCCGCTCCATAGCAGTTCTGAAAACGTGCAATGCGGATTCTCATGGCGTTGCGCCGTCCGTACGCCATTGCCATTCTTTCGGCATATAGCTTTTCCCAGCCGTATTCATTATGCGGCATTGCTGGGTAAGCGCCCTCTTCTGGCAGTTCCGGTTCGCCGGGTTTCATGTTCCGGTAGACGCAGACGGAAGAGGAGAAAAAGTAGTTCTTAATGCCCATTTCGGCAGCGTTATGGATCATATTGATGTTTACCAGTGCGCTGTTTCTCATAATCTCGCATTCAGCGGAGCTGATGAATCCCATGCCTCCCATGTCAGCCGCAAGCTGGTATACCTCATCAAACTTGCCTTTCTTCAATGTCATCGCTTTTATGCAGTTCTTCGCTTCTTTTAGATCAAGGACCAGGAATTCATCTCCGATGGACTTGTTGAATTCGTGTCTTTTAATGTCAACGCCTCTGACCCAGAACCCTTTCTTCTGTAGGTATCTGACGAGATGGCCGCCGATAAAACCACCGGCACCGCAGACTAATGCTCTTTTCATATGTTCATACTCCTTTAAGTTAGGCGGGAACTATAATGTTATTTCTTAAAGTTTCAAATGAAACTATCAATAATTTTCCAGATTCTACCGGCGGCCTTGCCATCCCAGTATTTGATGATGCGCTTCCTTGGGAAAGGCTTGGATAGTACCGATCTAATGTTGGTGAAGATGCTTTTACGGTCTGATTTTATCAGCCGGTTCGTTCCTTCGGTAATTGTTATAGGCCGTTCGGTGTTAGGTCGCACTGTTAGGCATGGGACGCCCAGAAAAGTTGTCTCTTCCTGGATGCCACCTGAATCCGTCAGCGTGACAGCAGAATTCTTCAGCAAACATAGGAAATCAATGTAACCCACGGGATCTGTAATGAGTAGGTTCCTCGACTTTGGTTTCCATTTTGATTTTTGCAGAGCTTTTAGCGTCCTGGGATGGACTGGAAATATGACCTTTGTCTTTTTTGCCGCTTCTTCCAGTCCTGCAATTATTTCAAGAAGGTTCCTTGGTTCATCGACGTTGCAAGGCCTGTGCAAAGTCACACAGACGTAGTCTCGTTTCTTCAAGCCATATGTCTGGAGCACTTGGGATTTGTCAGCGTAGGGCAGGGCGACCTTCAGACTGTCAATCATGACATTGCCAACGAAATGGATCTTCCTCCTGTTGACCCCTTCACGTATTAAATTCTTGTCGCCATCCCTGCATGATGTCAGAAGCTTGGAGGAGATGCAGTCGGTAACCATCCTGTTAATTTCTTCCGGCATAGTGCGATCACCGCTGCGCAGTCCGGCCTCTACGTGAATAACCGGTATTCCCATTTTGACCGCGGTTAGGGCGCCGGCCATGGTTGAATTTATATCACCTACGACCAGCAGAAGATCAGGTTTTGTCTTTTGCAGAATTGGCTCAAGCTGGATCATTATCGTGCCGGTCTGAGCGCCGTGAGGCAGTGACCCTACACCGAGCGAATAGTCGGGGCGAGGCAATCCCAGATCTTTGAAGAATACATCAGAGAGATTCTTGTCGTAGTGCTGGCCGGTATGGATCAGAATCTGTTTTGTACTTGGTGAGCGCTTCCTTATTTCACGCATGATAGGTGCGATCTTCATGAAGTTTGGTCTTGCTCCGGCGAGTAGTGCGATCTTTTTCATAAGTAACACCTGCAGTTGTCGGCTTTATACTCTTCTGTAGGAGCCGATCCCCGTATCGGCGATTCTTCTCGATCGCCGCAAAGGGTTGCGGCTCCTACAAACAATCCAAGTAAATTTCTTCGCTTCAATGCTTGGTTTTATTTCTCTCAATGCTGTTATTCAATTGACTGTGATGGGAGCGCTAAATCCCATTAGTTAAGGAATATGCCTCAACCGTGCATCTTAAAAGGTGAGTTCTTGTCTTCTTCGTGACGAACCTCGTCGACATCGGCTTTCTTGTCCTTGCCTTTATAAAGGCTGTTCGGGAAATTCAGAACCATCGCCTCTTTGTTTGATACATTTACGTATCCATGTACAAGGCCGGGAGGGACGACGATGACGACCGGATTATCTTCACCGACTATGATTTCTTCCTTATTGCCATATGTTCTGGATGCAGGCCGGTTGTCCCAGAGAAAAACTCTCATTGAGCCTGGCCCGAGAAAGCCGAAGACGTCGGTCTGCTCTACATGCGCATGCGGCCCCCTTGACATTCCTGGATTGGTCACTGAGATGTAGCCCATTTGCGGCATAATATCGCTTGATATTTCGTCTGTCCGGAATAGCTCGGCGAGCCAGCCGCGTTGATCTGAATATTTCTTGATAGGCTTTACAATGAGGCCGTCGATTTTTCCGTCAGTCCAGTTCATATTTGTCTTTTTATCGGAGCCGCGGGCTCGAGCGCCATGGTTTTGAGATAGTTACCGTATTCATTACCCTTGAAACCGCTCGCTATCTCAAGGAGTTTAGCTTTGTCGATAAAACCCATCCTGTAAGCGCATTCTTCGATGCATCCGATTTTGAGCCCTTGTCTATTTTCGATACTGGCGACGAAGTTACCTGCCTCTAGAAGGCTTTGCGGAGTCCCAGTGTCAAGCCAGGCCATGCCGCGTCCCAGAACCTCGACGTTCAATTCACCAGATTCGAGGTACTTTCTATTAACATCCGTTATTTCCAATTCGCCGCGTGCGGAAGGTTTCAACTCTTTGGCTATCTTTATGATCTTATTGTCATAGCAGTATATGCCCGGTACTGCATACCTGCTCTTGGGCTGCTTCGGCTTTTCCTCAATAGAGATTGCCTTGCCTGATGGATCAAATTCCACCACTCCATATCGTTCGGGATCGTTTACCGGATAGCCGAAGACCGTCGCGCCATCAGTGTTCTTCAGGGCATTGCGCAGGAAGTCCATTTTACCGTAGAATAGGTTGTCGCCTAGTATAAGGCACACGTTCGACTTTCCTATGAATTCACCACCCAGCACAAAGGCTTGCGCTATCCCTGCCGGCTTTTCCTGGACTTGATATGAGAATCTAACGCCTATTTTTGATCCATCGCCTAGAAGTTGTTCGAATTTAGGAAGGTCCATCGGTGTGGATATGATCAGTATATCCCTGATTCCACCCAATATCAGCGTGGAAATGGGATAATAGATCATCGGCTTATCATATATTGGCAAAAGCTGTTTGCTTGCTATGAGTGTGATCGGGTGCAGGCGCGTCCCAGCTCCGCCTGCCAGCACAATCCCTTTCCAATTTGTTGTCTGCTTTGTAGTCATAAGTGTGAAAAATCTAACATAAGCTGTTTGATAGGTGCTAGCAGAAAATGTTGATAGAAAAATGTTTAATAAACTGTTGGCCCCAGGCTACTCACATCAGGCGAGCCTGATGTCAATAAAATCAGGCACTGATTTTATATCAGTACATTTTTTCGTATTCGCCTTTGCCGAGGCGCTTGAGTTTTGAGAAGCCAGCTGCCTTGGCTCGCTGATCGAGTCCTGTTTTGGATGCGCCTACTGCTGGAGCACTGTAGACATTCTCCAGCTCAGCACCGCATTTAGGGCAGTTCTTCAGGCGAGTGTCGACTATCTTTTGCGTGACCTCGAACTGATTGGTGCAGTATTCGCATCCCTTAACGCCTTCTTTGACTTGGTATTCATATATTGGCATCTGAATATGATGCTCGTCTGGAGCTTAATGTTCAATAATAAAATATGGGGCGCATTGCAGCTCTGCCGGATATATACACCCCTGCCGGCTTGTCCGGCAGGTGAATAAGACTGTTGGCATCATTAGTTCAACCTTTCAGGTTGAATAGCCAACAGTCTTATTCACCTGCGACACGAGGTCGCAGGGGTCCCGGCAGAACTGCAATGCGCCCCAAAATATGGCCGTTTGAGGCGCCCGGAACAATGTTGTTGCGCTTCTTTGTAACGTCGCGCTTGCATTTCTTGCGCGGTTCTGCCACCTTTCCACCGTAATAACGCTCTTCTTGTCAAGGCTGAGGGCCTATTGTCCAAAGCTGTCTGAAGGGTAAATGGTTTTAATACAAAATTTGAGGTAAAATGGCTAAAGACGGTTTAAGCATAATAATCAGCCTTATAGTGATAACTTTGATTTTTGCTGGGGCATATCTTCGGCAGTCATCATTATCACTTTTGGTCTGCGCTGTGATTGTGGGGATCTGCACTGTATTTACGCTATGGTTTTTTCGTGATCCTGATCGCGAAATACCGCAGGATCCGGGTGTCTTTGTTTCGCCGGCTGACGGGAAGGTCGTCGAGATAGCGGAAGATGAGCATGGCTATACTGGTAAGGCCAGGCGTGTCTCAATATTTCTCAATGTCTTCAATGTGCATGTAAATCGTGTGCCGGCGGCGGGCGTAGTAGAATTCTACAAATATTATGCGGGGAAGTTCCTTGCCGCATGGGACCACAAGGCATCGACTGATAACGAGCAGTCGCAAGTCGGTTTGCGCTGTGGCAAGCATAAGATTCTAGTCAAGCAGATAGCTGGTCTTATAGCCCGACGCATAGTCTGCCGTGCCAAAGTCGATATGGTCTACAAGCGCGGTGAACGGTTCGGTATGATTAAATTCGGCTCTCGTACTGATCTTTTCCTGCCGCTTGAGGCTGAGATTAAGGTAAAAGTGGGCGACAAGGTGGCTGGTGGTTCCACCATTATAGCCGTAATCAAGGAGTAATATCACATGGACTTTCAAAAATATCGAATCGTGTTGCCGAACATGGTGACGAGTCTCAGCATCCTAGCTGGACTTTTTGCTATTTTTTTTACGTTTAATGAGCCTGCTAACGGATATTTCACTCTTTCCTGCTGGTTGATCATATATGCTACGATGCTAGACGGGATTGATGGAAAAGTGGCGAGACTCACTAATTCCTCATCAGAGTTTGGCGTACAGTATGACTCCATGGCTGACGTTATAACTTTTGGTGTAGCGGCCACTGTTGTCATATTTAAGCAGATATTTATTAATCATATCAGCCACAATGCTGCATTTTATGTGTTTCCTGTTTTCTTTTTGATTTGCGGCGCTGTGCGTCTGGCTCGCTTTAACTGCACGGCCAGTCCCAAAGGCAAAAAAGGTTTCATAGGGCTTCCGATACCGGTGGCCGCCGGGGCAATTGTATCGCTTTTTCTGTTTTTTGATGGGTGGGATATGTTCATTGTCCCGCAGTTTGGGGTGCCAATTCTGCCGGAAGAGGTTAAACTGCGACTCACCATCGGATATATATTGCTTGTGTCAATACTCATGGTCTCACATGTAAAATACGACATTACGTTTCATTTTTTTCTGCATGATAGCAGCAAGCATAAAGTTCGTACGGCAATCAATCTGCTTATTCTCGCTTTGGCTTTCTGGCACCCTGGCTTCGGTTTCTATGCCGTTTCGTCGTTCTACATTATATACGGCATAACTCGTGCAATCTTCGGTCAGGGCGATCCTGAGGAAAAAGTCTTGTCAGTGCCGCAATAGGGCCCTTGAGCATTTGTGTAGATTTGATCGAGTATGTTAAAGTCACATCACAAAAATCTTTTGGCGTTATGCTTCCTTTTTGCTGTTGAAGGAGTTAATGCCGATGTAAAGACTTCGTTGACATGGGCAAAAGCAGACAAGGCTGCTATCAGTAAGCTTGCCACCTTGGCCGTAAAATCCGATGACATGTATGAGATTGTTAACTCAAATTGGACTGTCAGGACCTATTACGGACGCGTTTTTGCGGCCGAAGCGTCTCTCTTTATGGAGGAGTTTTCCGGGCAGATCATCATGGCTCTCCTCGAGAAACCCGTGTTTAAAGTGAAAGAAAAACCGATTTTAACGATATTTGACACGGCGTCCAAGTACTATGAAAACTCTGATGCGCCCGAGAACAGCCGTGGTCTGTGTGCTTACCGATACAAGAGCACTCCTCAGGGCAACAGTGAGTGGGAAATCAACCTTTATACATATTTCGAGAAAAACGCAGGTAAAGAGCCGGAATACAGTGAGTGCCATCTGCCTATCATCCTGCACGAGGGGACCCATGCAGTAATCGCCAAAATGTTTGGTGAAATTGTGCTGCCTATATGGCTTAACGAAGGGATCGCCTGTTATTATGAGAGTATGCAGATCAAAGGCGGGAATAAACTCAGCGGTGCCAAGACGGCAATATTGGATGTTCGGGCGCGGCAAGAAAGGACCAGCCGGTCTTTCCGTCCTGAAATAATTAAGGATTACTTGATAAAGTGGCCTGGCGCGAAGGTAAGTCTCGAGTATCTGGCAAGTCTTTCTTCTGAGGAAAGGTGGAATCCTGATTCAATGGGGGAAAAGACAGGATTCAATTATGCGTTAGCAGAAAGCTTTATCGATTTCTTAATGAGCTCGCAGGAGGGGCGGATGGTGCTTCGCAAAATCATATCTCAGGTGTCTAGCGGTACTGACTATGCGGTCATAGCCGCTAGCATTAAGACTCTTGATCCCAAATGGAAGGCATATCTCGCGAACATCTGGAAAGTTAGAATCAAGTAGCGGGCCTCTCAAACACGATCTAGATTTCCGTAGGGGCGTTGTTAGTCGACGCCCCTCTTTCTTCCTCAGCATATCGAATCCAAGCTCGCAGTGTTATTGATTGCATTGTTCATTCAGATATCGCATTGTTATTGAGCAGTGTGCAACTGTCTAAATGTTGTGATTCTTTGATTCAGTGCTGTTCGGTTAGTTAGGAGTAAAACGACATGATGCGCGAAACACGCAAGTCAGTTCTTGCTCTCTGGGGCTTACTTTCCTTCTGGACATTTCTAATATCTGCAATTGTCATGATTGTAATTTCATAGGAGTAGTGTGCTATGTCTATTTCTCTTCATGCAGAATTCAGGAAACATGTATTTGACAGTTCTCCCATGGCGATTGTTGTAATGGACGCACAGACAAATCGGTACATTGATTGCAATTTGGCTGCGGTGAAGGTCTATAAGTATGCCTCGCGGGAAGAGGTTGTCGGAAAATACCCGCTCGATTTTTCTGCGCCATTTCAATATGACGGTACTTCCTCTATTGACAAGGCTGCCGTTTATATTGCTAAAGCTCTGCATGATGGTGCTGTGGTTTTCGAATGGAAGCATAAGCGTCCCAATGGTGAAGTCTGGGATGCTGAAGTGCATTTGCTTTCATTCACTATTGACGGCCAACAATTACTGCAGTTCTCTCTAATAGACATCACAGAAAGAAAAAACACCGAAAAGATGCAAAATCTTCTGCATGATCTAATGCTTGGTCTCAATTCTTGCAATGATCTTTACGAGGGTTTTAACAAAGTGCTCATGTCGGTGCTGCAGCTCGAATGTCTGGATTGCGGGGGCATTTATACAGCCGATCCGGTTGATAATTCACTTTCTATCGCCGCGCATTCAGGCTTGTCAAAAGAGTTTGTTGCGCTTGTTTCCTGTTTCAAAGGTGATTCTCCAAATGCGCTTCTGGCTATGGCGGGCGATGTTCGTTACGGGGTATATTCTGACATAATAAGGGAAGACGATGTAATACGTAGAAAAGAGGGTTTGCGCGCTTTTGCCCTGATACCGATCCTGGCCGAAGGAAGATTGATTGCATTGCTCAATATTTCATCGCATAAATATGATGACATACCGCTTTCGAGCCGCGTTATTTTGGAAACAATAGCGTTGCAGGTCGGGGGAAGTCTGCTTCGCCTTCGAACGGCAAATGCCCTTCGCGAAAGCCAGGAGCTGTTCGAGCTGTTCATGTTTCATTCTCCCGTTTACGCATATATCAAAGAAGTATCTGCAACGGAAAGCCGTGTGCTGCAGGCAAGTGATAGTTTTAAGACCCTGATTGGTGTGCCCGGGCGCGATATCCGCGGAAAAACTATGCAGGAATTGTTTCCTGCGGATTTTGCCGCTAGAATAACCGCCGACGATCAGAAAGTTGTGGCCAATAAAAAGGTACTTAAATTAGATGAAGAGTTTGTCGGTCGCTCTTTTACGACAATTAAATTTCCTATTGTAATAGGCACACGGACGCTTCTGGCTGGTTATACCATCGACATCACTGAGCGCAAGCGTATGGAGGATGAGCTTCAAAAAACGCAGAAACTCGAATCCCTCGGCCTTCTTGCAGGCGGC
>CAMCYG010000096.1 GCA_945883775.1 Victivallis vadensis | reverse complement strand
GTGGCTATTCCGACATCTGTAAGCTAGCAGTATGACCCAGTTTTTCGTGTTACGAAAAACTGGCGGAGGGGGAGGGATTCGAACCCCCGGTCCCTTGCGGGACTCCGGTTTTCAAGACCGGCGCTATCGGCCACTCTGCCACCCCTCCGAACTTATAAGAATCGCAATGAATTAGCGCTCGGAATATATGAAATACCCGTTAGAAGTGTCAATTAGTATGTTGAAATGGCTTTTTCGAGCATGTGCAAAAGTTCATATTCCGAGACCGGATTGACCTTATTGACCAGATTGAGGACGAGGGCAAGTTGATTATACCGGTCTCGTTCCTTTGCATTCCGGGAAGGTAGAGCAACCCCAAAAATCGCCTTTTGCTGATTTGCGTTGACGCATGGGCTTACTGCACAGCGGGCATTCTGGCGACGGCGGCTTATCTTTCTCCCGCGCTTCGATGCGTTTGGCAGTGAGACGCTCGCTGAAACCACCGGTTTCTTCAAAGGCCTTGCCCTGCGCTTCAATCTGGCTTTTTAGCATATTCAATGTGCGCCCGATGATGATGAGCATCGCGTTGGCCACCACTACCGCGTCATCGGCATCGAGCCACCGGGCGTACTTCTTGCGCTGTTCCAAGGCATGTTTCGCCGACTCGTGAACCATGTCGTCCGTAAACGGTGCCAAATCCAGCGAAATGGCATTCACAGCTTTCGCTTCCGGCGCGTGTACCGACCACGGGAGCTGGTTCCGGTCGAGAATCACTATCTCGTAATCGCCGCGCAGTTCACTAAGGCTTGCCCGCGCCACGTCAGTGAGCTTCATCTCGGTGTCCTTCGAAGTCGAGGAACGTTCCGACCCTTCGATGATATTCTGGCGCCCACTACGCGCGGCCTGGGTCATCTGGTCGTATTGCCTGCCTTTGGGATCATAGAACTTCGCCCCCGCTTCGCGGTGATCGAAGGTCAAAAAGTGGCGGCAGAACCGCAAAGTCTCAACCTGCACGATTGTCGCCAGCGTGAAGGAATGCAACTTACGGAAACCACCATGCTTATCGAACAGTTCTGGCATAATTTTCTCCTTATCGTTTGACGAATGGGATTGACCCGTGTTAACCATCTTGTCAACGCAGTAATTCCGGTCAGTCGCGTCAATGGTGTCAATAATGCAATCACACAACTCTCCACTAAACGCCATATGAAGCTATGTAATTATTCACCGCCATTGCACGGCTCGTTAACCAGACCTATAACATAGAAGCGCGCGCGCCTCCCTATTCCTGTATCACCTGACGGCAGAACGTATCAGTATTCCAAGGTAGACCAGATAGCCTCCCAGGAGAATACCGCCGGCGAGCCGGCTTAGCACCAGTTTCCGGCCCCACAAAAAGGGCAGGAGCAAAGCAAATCCCATCATCCACCAAATATCCCTATGCAGGATCTCTTCTGCAATCGGCAGTCGACCGAACAACCCGGTGACTCCTATGACTAACATCAGATTAAATGTGTTCGATCCAACGATGTTGGCAACAGCAATCTGGTGCTGGCCGCGCCGTGCCGCCAGCAAACTGGTCACCAGCTCAGGCATTGAAGTGCCGGCGGCTACAATAGTCAGACCTATAATGGCATCGCTGACCCCAGCGGCTTGCGCCAACCTAACGGCCCCCCAAACCAGGAGATAACCGCCACCGGCAAGCAGGGCGATACCTGCGACAATCCACAGAAAGGCCAGAGGCAGGGCCATCGACTCAGGTCTTTCCAGCGTCGCCTCCTCGGCGCCATGCCCACTACGAACCGACCATGCTATATAAAAGAGCCATGCTATAAAAAAGCCGCCACAGAACCAGCTCGACAGCGAACCGAAAAGAACGGCTATTACGCAGAATATGAACGTAATAACAGCCATAACCCACCAGTCGAAACGGGCAATCATTTTAGCGACGACCAACGGAGCAATCAGCGCCACCGGCCCAAGGATGGCTCCAATATTGAAGATATTAGATCCCACCACATTACCGACTGACAGACCGAACTGATTGTCCAATGCGCTGACCAGACTGGCGACCAGTTCAGGAAGACTAGTTCCCCCAGCGACGATAGTAGCACCCACCACTGCTTCAGAAACTTTGGCACGGCGTGCCAAGACGCAGGCTCCGATAATTAAACGATCCGCACCATAAGTGAGCAGCGACAAACCGACAATCACAGCGAGAAACGCAAACAGTAGCATCATGTTCAGCACCTAAATTAACAGAATTTGCTTTTTAGACGATACAGGCACTCGCCCGAAATGATCAGCCCAAAAGCATTTCCTAATCGATGAAATGTGACAGACCCAGACTGGAAAGGCAAGCGCATGATATATGCAAAAAGCTAGTCCACACATTAGGTCGGAATAACCCGATTCTGCTTGATAATCTTTCTCATGAAAGCATAATACACACATTTGCATTTTGGAGGAAATTATGGCCGATAACATTGACAGTCTTCTCGCAAGGATACAGAAGGAAGGGATAGCACGAGCCGAGTCTGAATCTGATCAAATAATAGCCCAGTCAAAACAGAAAGCCGACTCTATAGTCAAGGATGCCGAGGTTCGTGCTGCAACTATCATAAAGAACGCAGAAGCCGACACAAAGGTGATGGTCCAGCGATCAGAGAAAGCACTTGAACAGTCCGCTCGCGACGTCATCCTCCAAGTCCGCGAAGACCTCTCCTCCATCCTCTCCTCCATCGCCAAGCAGGAAACTGCATCAGCCATCAAGTCAAACATCCTAGAACAGCTTATAATCAAGGCCGTCGACGCCTACATATCAGGAGATATCAGCATTCAGACAGCCCCGGACCAGCAGAAGGCTGTTACTGCCATGCTGATGACAAAGTTTGCGGCAAAGCTGAAAGCCGGACTGACTGTAAAATCTGACAGCTCCATTACAGCCGGATTCAAGGTATTTGAGGAAAAAGGCAGAATAACACATGACTTCACCGATACAGCAATCGCCGGAACGCTGAATCAGCTATTACGGCCAGCCCTGGCGACGATTGTAAATAACGCTCTGAAGAATAAATAGCATGGCTTACTACTATTTCGCAGCAACTCTCCCGCGCGTGACATTTGATGGCCCCAACGCCATCGACGTGGAGCGTTTTGCCGAAATGTGCACAGGCAGACTGGCTGATGTTGATATGGAAGCCGTTACCGCCATCAAAAATGGAAGTGAAGACAAATCAGGCAATTCCGCGTTGAGTAAATGGATGCGCTCGGAAAACAGACTTCGATTCTCAATCGCAAAAATTCGCGCCACCCGTCTCAAAAAGGATTTTGCAGAGATTGCACGGGAATCTAACGAGCATGATCCAGAGCTCGACAAGGAAGTGATCGAAGCATATTCGAGGCATACCCCTCTTGAGAGAGAGATAGCCTTCGACAGGATCAGATGGCGTTTCTGCGAAGAATTACACGGGATCGATTCGTTCTCAGCGGCATTCGTAATATCGTATGCGTTGAAACTCAAGATTGCCGACAGATGGCAGAGAATGAACAGCAAAACAGGTAATGCTACGCTGGAGAAAGCGATTTCAGAGAGAGAATAATGACACGGCTCGGCAAGGATGCCTCGCCCTACCGGTAGGGCGAACCCTCCGGGTGAGCCGTTAATGATTTAACGAGGATAAGAGATGAGTCAGACAAGCGGCAAAATCACAGGAATAAACGGCAACTTGCTATCAGTCCAGTTTGATGGCGCGATATCGCAAAACGAAGTGGCATTCGCACGCCTAAACGACATCAGGCTGATGTGCGAGGTAGTCAGAGTACGCGGAAACACTGCTGACCTTCAGGTCTTTGAAGACACAAAAGATCTTGCCATTGGCAATGACGTGGAATTCTCCGGTCATCTGCTTTCCGCTGAACTCGGCCCCGGCCTGTTGAAACAGATTTATGACGGACTCCAGAATCCCCTGCCCCAGCTGGCTGAGAAGTGCGGATTCTTCCTTCAGCGCGGAGTATATATGAATTCCCTGCCACGCGATATCCAATGGGAATTTACTCCATCGGCAAAACCCGGCGACACCGTAACAGCTGGCGAGACGCTGGGCACTGTACCGGAAGGCATCTTCCAGCACAGGATCATGGTACCGTTCAGACTTACAGGCAAGCTGACTGTTGTCTCCGTGGCCGCAAAGGGTTTATACACTATTGAAGATAACGTATCAGTCCTCAAGGACGACAAGGGCATAGAAATCAAAGTGCAGATGCTGCAACGCTGGCCGGTAAAGATGCCTATCACCTGCTATAATGAAAGACTGCGGCCTACGGAACCGCTAGTCACAAAAATCAGAATCGTTGATACATTCTTCCCGGTCGCACGCGGCGGAACCTACTGCATACCCGGCCCGTTCGGCGCAGGCAAGACGGTTCTTCAACAGATAACAAGCAGGCACGCTGACGTAGATATCGTAGTACTGGCAGCATGCGGAGAACGTGCCGGTGAAGTCGTCGAGACACTGCGCGAGTTCCCTGAGATAACCGATCCTCGTACAGGCAAGAGCCTCATGGAGCGCACGGTAATAATCTGCAACACAAGCTCCATGCCTGTGGCGGCACGGGAAGCTTCTGTATATACCGGTGTCACGCTTGCCACTTATTACAGGCAGATGGGCCTCAACGTCCTCCTTCTCGCAGACTCCACATCAAGGTGGGCACAGGCACTGCGCGAGGCATCAGGCAGACTTGAAGAGATACCTGGCGAAGAAGCATTCCCCGCATATCTTGAATCAGTTATCGCATCATTCTACGAACGAGGTGGTGTCGTACGGCTCAAGGACGGCAAAATAGGATCTGTTACAATTGGCGGAACCGTGAGCCCGGCCGGTGGTAATTTTGACGAGCCGGTTACACAGGCGACGCTCAAAGTGGTAGGCGCATTCCATGGCCTGTCGCGGGCAAGGTCAGATGCCCGACGCTACCCGGCAATCGATCCGCTGGACAGCTGGAGCAAGTATGCCGGAGTAGTCGACAGCACCGCCGTCGAGAAAACAAGAACACTGCTTAAGGTCGGCAACGAGGTTGGACAGATGATGAAAGTCGTAGGCGAGGAAGGCACATCCATCAATGACTTCATAAAGTTCCTAAAAGCTGAGTATCTCGATTCTGTTTATCTCCAACAGGATGCCTACGATCCTGTAGACGAAGCCACCTCTGCTGAACGGCAGAAACATGTATTCGGAGTGATGTGCAAATTTATGGATGCTGATATGAAGTTTGCAAACCAGGCGGCTGGCAGAAAGTTCTTTCATCAGCTTACCCAAACGACAAAAGATTGGAATAGGGTCGATATGAACACCAAGGAATTTTCAGCCCTGCAGGCAAAGCTTGAAACAATGGTGGCGGAGGTCGCAGACAATGCATAAGGTTTATCATCGGGTAGAAAGCATCGTAGGAAACGTCATAAACATTAAAGCCGCAGGAGCGAAATATCGAGAACTCGCTCAGGTCGATTTCCCAGGAGGCTCTTCGCTGGCACAGGTTATCCGGCTTAAGGGCGACGATGTTTATCTCCAGGTCTTCGCAGGAAGTCGTGGAATACCCACAAACGCGCAGGTAATGTTCCTGGGCCAGTCAGTGAGGGTTCCGTTCACGGATTCACTGCTGGGCAGGATATTCACCGGTGGCGGAGTCCCTCGCGACAAGGGCCCTGCTCTTTCCGACAACATGATAGATATCGGCGGGCCTTCCGTGAACCCGGCCAAACGCATCATACCGCACAAGATGGTCCGGACGAACATCCCGATGATCGACATTTTCAACACCCTGGTAGAAAGCCAGAAACTGCCTATTTTCGCCAGGGCCGGCGAGCCATACAATCAGTTGCTCGCCAGGATCGCGCTGCAGGCTGATGTGGACATCATAATTATCGGCGGCATGGGACTGAAGCATGATGACTATCTGTATTTCAGGGATACACTTGAGGAAAGTGGTGCACTGTCCCGAACCATCATGTACATGCATACCGCCTCAGATCCGGTCGTGGAATGTCTTCTAGTTCCTGATATATCGCTTGCGGTGGCCGAGCAGTTCGCCCTGCAGGGAAAGAATGTACTTGTACTGCTCACTGATATGACCAACTTCGCCGATGCGATGAAGGAAATAGCCATAACAATGGAGCAGATACCATCCAACCGAGGCTATCCTGGCGACCTGTATTCCCAGTTAGCATCGCGCTACGAGAAGGCTGTCGACTTCGAAGGCGCAGGATCGATAACGATACTTGCGGCAACAACAATGCCTGGCGACGATGTCACCCACCCTGTCCCTGACAACACCGGTTACATCACCGAAGGTCAGTTTTATCTGCGCGGCGGCAGAATAGAACCGTTCGGCTCACTGAGCCGGCTGAAACAGCTTATAAACGGCAAGACCCGTAGTGATCACCGCACGATCATGAACACAATGATCCAGCTTTATGCGTCTTACAAGGAAACTCAGGAAAAACAGTCGATGGGCTTCCGGATGAGCGATTGGGACAAAAAGCTTGTGAAGTACGGCCAGCGGTTCGAAAAAGAGATGATGGACCTGTCGGTCAATATTCCGCTCGAAGCTGGTCTGGATCTTGGCTGGCAGATCCTGGCTGATTGCTTTGATCCGATGGAGACCGGTATACACTCGAAGCTGATAGAACAGTATTGGCCGGTGAAGAAATAGTAATTTAGCAGTTTAGACTTTAGGCTGTTAGCCGAGATTGTGTTATGGCAAAGATAAAACATACTAAGAACGAGCTGAAGACCCAGCGTGAAGCGCTGAAAAGATTCCAGCGTTTTCTACCCATGCTCCTTCTCAAGAAACAACAGCTGCAGGGCGAGATACAGTCAATTGAAAGCAAGCTGGCGGACCTTGAGGAAAAAGATGCCGCCATCAGGCAGTCTATCAGCACATGGATCAAGCTTTTCAGCGAGGAGGCAGGCCAGACGGAAGCCATAAAGATCGAATCCGTTGTCCTTCGCGAAGGAAACATTGCAGGTATCAATATACCGGTGCTGGAGAAGGTTTTGATGAAGAAAAGCAGCTATGACCTGTATTCCACTCCCTCCTGGTTGGATGATGCAGTCGAAGTGATGGAAAGCCTGATAACGATCAACGCCGGCAAGAAGGTTCTTTATCGCCAAAAGGAGCTGATTACCGAGGAACTGCGCGTCACAACCCAACGGGTAAACCTCTTTGAAAAGATAAAGATCCCTGAATGCAGGGAGCACATAAGAGTGATTAAGATATTTCTTGGCGACGAACAGACTGCGGCTGTGGCGCGTGGCAAGATCGCAAAGAGAAGGACAGCGGCCTGATGATAGTCGGAATGGAAAAACTTTATATCGCATGTCAGTCGGAGCATATGGATGAGATCCTTAACGCCCTGCGCGACGCCGGGGTACTGCACATACTGCCCCTGAAAGACATCGACGGAAAGAGCGGCGAGGAGCTTGCCAATGAAGCGAATCGGCTCGGCATCATCCGCAATAGCCTGAAGGAACTATATGACAGAGCAAAGGCCAAGCCCGTAGCGACCTCCAAACTGCTGGACGAACTTATCGCCACAGCTGACAGTCTTCTGCACAAAAGAAATGTGGCAGTGGAGTCTATCGAAGAACTTACCATAGAGAAACAGGATGCCGAGGTCCTTGGAGATTTCCGTCCGGAAACCGTGGAAGAACTCAAACGCAAGGGTATGCACATCAGCTTCCACAGGGTGGCGAACAGGGCCCTGCTGCCCGACATCAAGGATGCGGTTCTGCACGTCACCTCAGAGAGCAAGGGAGCCGTCTATTTCGTGATAATAGCAACAATGCCTGTCGAGTGTTCGGCCATGTCAGCTCCAGTGCCGGAACACAGCCTTTCGGATATATCGACCATGATTGCAAGCCTTAACAGTGAGCTTTATGAGACAGACAAGGCGCTTCTTGATATATCAGCCGATTATGGCCGGATCGATGTGCGAATAGCACATCTTAATGAAAAGTATGAATTCGCCCAGGCCCGTGCGGCAATGTCAAACTCCGGAACAATATCATATATCTGCGGCTTTTGTCCCAATAACCGCATGACCAGGATACATGAGCTGTGCAAAGAAAAAGGCGCCGCCATGATGACCACTGAACCTGACGAAAACGACCGGATTCCGACGCTCATCGAAAGCCCGTCATGGATAAAACCGATATCGAGCGTCTTTGACGTCATAGGGATCCTTCCCGGTTATCGGGAAATAGACATCAGCTCCGTCTTCATGGTCTTTTTCAGCATTTTCTTTGCTATGCTTGTCGGCGATGCCGGCTACGGCCTGATATTCATATTGCTGACAATACTGGCCCAATGGAAAATGAAGTCAGCGCCAAAAAAGATATTCGTACTGATGTATATACTGAACATCTGCACGGTGATATGGGGCGTGCTGACCGGCACATATTTCGGTATACAGCATCTGCCATCAGCATTGACCGGTCTTCGGATTGAATGGCTTATGGAAGAGAAGAACGTTATGGCCCTCAGCTTTTTCATCGGCGCCGTACATCTGACCATAGCACACATATGGAACGCGGTCAGAATAATCAACTCCATCAAAGTACTCGCTCAGATAGGCTGGATCTGCGTCACCTGGGGCATGTTCTTCCTGGCAAAGACTATGGTGATAGGGGCGGAATCGCCGGGTTTCCTTGTGCCCCTTCTATGTATTGGAGTACTGCTTGTCTTCCTTTTCATGGCCACGATCAGGGAGCTCAAAACAGAATGGCCAAACCATGTAATGCTTCCGCTATCAGTGGTCAGCAATTTCGTGGACATCGTATCATACCTTAGACTATTCGCCGTGGGGTCAGCATCGCTGGCCATGGCCATCGCCTTCAATGAAATGGCAATGCGTATCGGGTTCGGAAGCATCGGGGCCGGACTGGGCGCTGCAATCATCCTTTTTATAGGCCATGCGCTGAACATTATACTCGCAGCAATGGCTGTGCTGGTACACGGCGTAAGGCTCAACACACTGGAGTTCTCGAGCCATATAGGTCTTTCCTGGGCCGGAACCAAATATTCGCCTTTTTGCAGAACGGATGCTATTATTGAAAAATCATAACGAGGAGGAAGACAAAAATGACACCTGAACAAATAATGTCGATTGCAAAATTCGGAGCAGCATGCGCACTTGGACTCTCAGCGGCCGGCTCGGCCGCCGGGGCCGGCGTTGCGGCATTCTCATCCATTGGCGCATGGAAGAAGTGCTACCAGCAAAGCAAGCTTGCACCGTTTATGCTTGTGGCCTTTATAGGCGCACCGCTTTCACAAACCATATACGGCATGATCCTTATGGGATTCATGACAAAGGCTGCATTAACCGCAACTGCCGCGTATCATTTTATAGGCATAGGCATTTTCTCTGGACTCGCCATCGGTCTGTCGGCCTATTTCCAAGGCAAAGCCGGGGCATACGGCGCTGACGCACTTGCGGAAACTGGCAAGGGCTTCGGCAACTACCTCATGGCGCTCGGCGTCATCGAGACAGTTGCAATCCTTGTTCTGATATTTTCCAGAAACGCATTGTAAGTCATTTACATGGGGCATCTGCGTTTTTGATGCTATTTTCTTTCATGTAGTATCCATCTAGGACGGGGCATCCTATATTCTTCCGCTCATAGAGCGGTGCTACATTATTCGGCGAAAACACCATATCACAGAAAACTTGACCTTGCCGATTATCCGGAGCTACTATCGCATCTTTCGAAAGGATACACCATATGTGCGGAATAGTCGGATACGTGGGTAAGAAATGTGCAACCGATGTTTTGCTTAACGGCCTGAAAAGACTGGAATATCGCGGCTACGATTCTGCCGGCCTGGCACTTGTCGCCGACAACAAGCTGTTCATCCAGAAAGACAAGGGCAAGGTCGCCCAGCTCGAACAGAGCGTGCTTGGCAAGTGGGATGACAAGTTCCGCCAGCGGGTCGGCACCGGCATATCACACACCAGGTGGGCAACGCA
>CAMCYG010000095.1 GCA_945883775.1 Victivallis vadensis | reverse complement strand
CGGGCGGGGCACCGGTATATCCAGTGACGATAAGGTTATTATCACTGGATGCATATGTTAAGTTTTTTGTTGAATTGGCTGGAATGTATACCCAAGGAGAATCCAAGCTTGCAATACTCCAACTGAACACGTTCTTGACCTGACCGATGTTGGCGATGGCGTAGTTCTCATCATCAGTAGTCGTTTCAGTCCATGGATAAGAATTTACCCTGCCCTCCCCGATCAGACGGTCGTAAAATGGGGCAGCGACATATTTCAACTGCCCAATATTTATGACCTGAAAGCTATTATCGACTTCAAAGCTACCTATCAGATTCTGGATATCGGCCCCTGCACCACCAGACAGATTTGCCTCCATCTCATCATATGCATTGGTGGCGAACCATTTCAATTGTCCAAGAACAGCGGCACTGAAGTCGGAAAGATGGTGATTCGTATTGATAACGCCTCTTGAAGTCCACCATGCAGGATAGATTGAAATTACATTGGTAAAGGCACCCATCGATATGTCGCCATCCTTTGCGACAATAAGCCCGGAATTAAGACGGTTCGTGGCAGCCCCCTTGACCTGACGAAACTCTCCGCTGATCGTAAGATTATCGACCGTTAGATTTCCAGCTAAAGCTAAAGATTGAGAAATAAGGATAACTGCTATCCATCGCAACACCTCCTTGAATTGTTGTTCAGCTTTAGCCATTCTCAAGCACGCTCCATTCGTCCTTAAATTACTGCATATCTTTTCTTATTATCTTCTTGTGCGATAAATATCCCTGCGATTTTTTAGGATCCGCAAGCCAAGATTGAACATTGTCACACGGAATAATCACTACTTCACCCGCGGCAGCATCAGAAGTACTCTTTTTCACACTATCCAACAATGCTTGATAAGTAAGATTCGTATATTGGGCCGTCCAGAACACATCGATATAGAAGAGATTGCCTATGCGGTTGGTGTAAACGCTATCTTCAGCAAAAACCGCTGCATTTGTGGCCTGAATAGTTTTGCCAGCAACATCCATGGCTTTCCAGTATGGCATATAACTTATCAGTGATTGCTCTACTTTCCGGCTTGATTCAGCTTTCAATGTCACACTTCTGCAAACAATTATGTGCGCCTCTTTAACAAGATTTGTATTGTCAGCCAGCAAAATCACTGAAGAAACCATAAGAATCAGAATGGTCAGCTGATATTTCATCGTCCATACCTCGATTTGGTGTTGTTATAAGAAGTCCACACATAATTTGAAGATACTGTACAATTCAGTTTACGCACCATATCACGTTTCTCTGCCAAACCAGCACAACCTAGTGTGAATGGAGCTTTTCCTGATGTCTCTGAATGAACATATATGGATGCCGTGTCGTTGGTGTACGATAATATTTGCTGTATTCCGTCGATATATATTGAAGTTCGAGGAGTTGCACTTCTATCGTATGTCATAACAAGATGAGTCCAAGTGTTACTCGGAGTAGGATACAGCACCATTGACGGTTTCTCATTAATATCACTGCTAAATCCAAAAGACTGATTTGTATAGCCAACCCATCCTCCGACCCAATTTCCCATGAGCCACAAACGCGGACCAACAGAATACGCGCCCTCCTCTTTTACCAACGAGGCTGCCCCATAGTTCACTGCATCATAATTTGATATAAAGACCCACATCTCATAGGTCAGATTACTTATGGTTTGAGCCGCATAACCAGCATTTGTAGACACTAAACAATCGTTATAACCATCAAACGCATACCACCCATTCGTGCCGTCTGCCTGCCATAGAGGATCCGCACTGCCTCCTGTTAACGAACAATGATTAGCGCCGGCAACCGAGGTATCCGCCGGGTAGTTATAATCAAAGAGATACTCGGCCACCGAGTTGCTCCAAAGAGAAACATCTGCATACATCAAAGATTGTCCCCACCCATTTGTCCTGGCAACTTCATTGTAAAACAGAGCATTTACCTCCGATGCAGACATTACGATATTGGTATACATCTTGTAGTATGAAACATCACCTAAAGTCCCAACCTGATCTACATAACCCACAGTCAATGGGGCGGCCGTATTAGACATCCCCGGCCAAGTACCGCTCTCGAAATACTTTGCATCTATTCGACGCCCCTGATTTCTGTATATCTTAAGCCCATTTGTTGCTCCACTTCCGTCATACGTGCACACTATAAAATCCCTTACAAAGCGCTTTACAGCATTATCCTCGGTCGCCGCGACTCTGTACACATAAAGTCCACCTAAAGATTCAGACTGTCCATGCACTCGAAATGATAACGCATCAGTTCCGTAGCTTGTGCCCATAGGATCCAGAGCCGCTGTACAGAATAAATTGTACTCGTAAGCAGAAACATTGATTGACTTGCCGAATATCCCACCACTCATATACAAAGACGTAGGCCTAATGACACATGCCACCGTAAAAGGCAGATCCCCGGTTGCATTGCGCATGGTAAAGCAATCCAAGTCCTGGAAATCAATTCCCGACGACGGATCTCCGAGCGAGTAATACGCAGACAAACCATTACTCGCACCATTGTAAACAGCGTTGTTATGGATTGTACCGACATTCGTAGCCAAAGCAGAATAATCAATGATATTTCCTTCAAAGTTCGTGGGGGGTGTAAAATAATTAAACAGTATGGTGTTATCGAAATAGGGATCAAAGAAGGAGGTAAAGAAACTTATAACGTCATCTGCCCAGACTTCAGCTGTGGAATTTGAAGCGTAATACTTATAGTAATTTGTCGTAAGCGACGTAAGCCCAGAAATATTAGTTGAAAGCAACCCCGCGGAACGTGTACCGAACTCGACCTCATTACTCCAGCTACCCTTATTCGTACCTCCGTCAGTGGCCCCCCAGTAAACATATGCCTTTGTCCCCCCAGACCCTTCAGAAACAAGACTACCGTTAAATGTTGCGGAATCTGGCTTAACGTTCATAACTGCGCAGTTAATGATATACAATGGATCGTACGGTAATGTTCCTTGCGTATAAGGGCCCATCAAGACATCACCCTGACGCGAAATAATTAACTTACCGTTAACTAAATTTGTCACACCGGAATTAACCTGCTCGATCTTATTGCTTACCGTAAGGTTATCCAATGTCGTTGTTCCGGCCTGCAATATTGCAACCTGCATAGAAACTGAAACAACTAGCATCAGATGCTTATACATGTTCCTCATTTGATCTTCCTTTGCTTGTATGGCTGTCTCTATGGAATGACAACATCGCCCTCAAATACCACATTGACATCCTTCTCACAGAAATTAACGGCTTCGTTATATATGCCTGCCGAAATTACTATCTTGTCCCCTTCCTCTGCTGCATTTAATCCTGAATTAATGGTGTTCTTGGGGCCGTCTTTGCCTAGTACCGCGGCCTTGAGCCCGCTCAGCGTGTCGCGACCGATGCCTTTGCTGACGTAGAGCACTTTGTTAAGCCGCAGTTTCTTGTCAGTCTTCGCAACGCCGTTGGAGCCCTTTGTGATAAGAGAGTTGGTTGAGTCATTCATGCCTTCGAACACTGCGAGGTCGGCCAGGTCTTCACCGTTGCGGCTCGAGTTAATGCCTTGCCCTACCCCGGAGAGGAAGAGTTCTCGGCTGTCGGGGATGCCGCTATTGTCCAGATCTACGTCGGCTCGGCAGATAAGATAATATCGGCCAATGAGTCCATTTACCGTATTGTCGTTCCAGCTCATTATGGGAGAAGTAACCGCCAGGTCCTGCGCCAGGACCTGCCAACCGTTAGCAGAGTTGAAGGCATTGGTTGATAAATCCTGATAATAGATGTCCAGGGTTTTTCCGGTTGTTTGGATGATTAACTCAGCACCGTTACCCGTTATACTCAAAGAGCTTACGCGAGGCAGGGTATTGCCGAGCAGGTCCTCGTATGGCCGTTTCTCTGTTATTTCCAGTGCATTGGTCTGGTTGTTGTTGACCCAGTACCCCTTGCCCAGCTCTATCTTCTCGTTAGTTACGACCGCGGATATGGCGGGTTTACCTACTATTGCTGAATATGGGTAGCCGATGAGGTTCAGGGACGGCTGGATGACGGTGGTCACTTCCGAATCGAACACTACTTCGCCGGCCAGATAGATTTCCTTATCATTATCCTGCTTATTCTGGACCATAAACCCCTCGGTCGGCAGCAATGTGAAGCCGGGGATGGGAGCACCGGTATCCTTGTTGACCCAGTTCGTACCCGAATTAATTAGCGTGACATATTTGGCGGCTGAGTTGTTCCAAAGCAATAGGCAATCGGCCTTGTCACTGTTCGGAGCCGCATCCAGGCTCACCCTGAGAGCCTCAGTTCCGTTCTCAAACATATAAAAAGGAACGGAGGCCAGCACATAGCCATTGGCGGGGACATTGAGCTTTATGAAACCGACTGGGCGTGACGAAAGATGAGACTGAGCCCCTGCGAACAGAGGTAATAGAGCTAGACAGGCAACCGTTATAATTGTTCTAATATTCATTGCAACACTTACCATTATGAACTGAACATCTTTAACTGCTTATTCACCGACCACTTCTTTCAGGATTTGAAAAAAAGCTGACGCAGTCTAATTACCGCATTTTTTTAATGCAACAAATTAATCGCGATTATTGAAAATAGATTTGTAAGACTTTTACTTACACGAAAGCAGTCAGAAAGACAGACAAAGAGAGGAATATTGCCCACCCATGCTACGTTCTAATACGAACTTCGCAGGGCACAGCAGATAAACACAGATGAGGAGTGATTTAGCGCTTAAGGCGGGAGGAGAAGAGAAGAAAAGAAAAGAATTTTCAACCGCCGACTGTGTCCCGCATAGCTCTTGAGCGACGAGGGATAAACGCCGACCCTACTTCGCCGAATCGGCTTCGAAGGGCAAGTGAACGCTGATGATAGAATGGGGCTGAAAGAAAAGAGAAAGACTTAAACCGCCGACTGTGTCCCGCATAGCTCTTGAGCGACGAGGGATGAACGCTGACCCTACTTCGCCGAATCGGCTTCGAAGGGCAAGTGAACGCGGATGATAGAATGGGGACTGAAAGAAAAGAGAAAGACTTTAGCCACCGACTGTGTCCCGCATAGCTCTTGAGCGACGAGGGATGAACGCCGACCCTACTTCGCCGAACCGGCTTCGAAGGGCAAGTGAACGCAGATTCGCTTTCTTCTTGCTTCGGTGCTTCAGCATTGCTTCAATCAGCTCCCATGAAGAAACGTGCATCAAATGAGCCGGCTACGCCTGTGGTTGCTGACGTCAATCCGGTACTCGAGCTTGCCAAAAAACAGCTTGAGCAGATGATTGACTTGAATCCCGATATAATAATGTTAATTGATAATTCAGGCAGAATTATGCGGGTTAACAAAGCTTTCATGATCTTTGCAGGCTCGTCTGACTATAAGTCTGTGCTGGGACACAATGTGACAGAGATTTTCAATGTCAGGCGAAAATCTGCTCTTGAAAAACTTATCAGCGGAGAAAGCAAGGCACATTCTATCGAATGTGAAGCCAACATTACCGGCGGCGCCACAAAAAACCTTTTATTCATCGCGGTCACAGGGGAAAAGAAGTCTGATCTGAAAGTCGTACTGGTTAAGGACATAACTGAAGAAAAGGCGACGGGACGCCGACTTGAGAAAAAACTGAAGATGCAGGCAGTCGAGGAACTCACCGGTGCGCTGATGCACAGCATCAACCAGCCGCTTACTGTAATTACTGTAGAGGCCCAACTGATGGGCATGGCGATACAAAGAGACAAGATAATACCCGAAGAATTCCAGCGCAGCCTGGCTGATATTGCGGAAAAATCACTTGAAATAGCCGCAACACTACAGAAAGCCCAGAGCCCCGTTGATTATCAGACCCAGCAGTATTCAGAAACCGTCAACATTGTCGACCTGACACGAACCTACCGTAGCTCTTCTTTCTTTGACATAGAATGTCCTGAAGCCATTGACATAACCTACGAAGCGCTTGCCATGCATGATGCAACAGCGCTCCGGCATGCGCAGATGTGCGGTAAGGTTTCCGCGCTTATTGCCGAAGCCATGGGCATTGACGGCGAAAAAGCCGCAACGATCAAAAGATGCGGAACTCTCCATGACATCGGCAAAATATGCATTCCAGACATCATACTCCAGAAGCCTGCCGCCCTGTCAGCAGAGGAAAAAAAGACGATGATGAAACACCCTGATCTCGGATCACGCCTGCTCCAAAAGCTGACAGGATTTGAGATAGAGGCTAAGGTTGCGCTAAGTCATCATGAATTCTTCAATGGGCAAGGTTACCCACACGGACTCCGCGGAGCAGATATACCGATTGAAGCAAGAATAGTCGCAGTTGCAGACGTATTTGATGCGATGGCAAACTCCAGGCATTATCACACGGCCACACCGCAGGCCGAGGTGATTGAATATATAATCAAGAACGCTGATACGCAATTCGATCCGCTAGTGGTAAAGGCCTTCAAGAGCACATTGGATGACATCAAAAGGCTCTACACAGGACTTCTTTCATGACAGATCAGTTTTGATGACCTTCCCGAGCCCTTTGTGATAACCGCAATTCAGGCAGATTACCGCCTCGGCTTCCATCTCAACTTGGCAATTTGGACAGGCATTATGATTATTGCCACTACTCGAAGCTACTTCTACACCTGCTGATGGCTGAGGTATCGATATATTTTGACTGCAGGACGGACATTCTACCACATCACCTGCCATATCTTCCGGTGCTTCCAGCTCTGTACTGCATGAGGGACATTTGAATTTAATTTCTGACATGCTTGTTTAATATCAAATCAGTGCCTTTTTAGTCAATCGAATCTGACACCGACGCCTGTTTCTTGACTTGCGGATGCCATTTATCTATTTTTGACCGCTGATGAGACTATTCCCTTTATATATTCCGCCGGCAATGTTGATGATTGCTTGCGCAGCAGTAAACTTACTGCCAGCAGATTCTGAATGGACTGGTACGGAGATTCTAGCGGCCATACCATACATCGTCACAATCATAATCGTCACCCTCGGACTATTCTTTAATATGTCACGGCTGGCGGCGATCTCCCTGCTTATGAGCTCGGCCTATGCCTATATATTTTGTGTGGGGTTTGACAGCGCACTGCACAACAAAGCAATTACGGCCTCCTTCTATACGTCTTTATACCTGCCGGTAGCTGTCGCAGTTTTGCACAGGATGGATGAGGCAGGGATACTCAATCTGCGTGGAACCATGAAGATTGCTATCGTTATGATTGCCGTATTGGGAATCATATTGTTCTCGTCACTGCCGGCATCTGTGCGCTGGATAGCCAGCTCGTCATCGCTATGGGTCAGTCCTCCGTTCAATTGGATGCCTTTCCCGGGGCTGGCGCTGGCATTTCTAGTCTGTGCGGCTCCATTCATTCTGACAAGGAAGAGCATGGAAAGTCCGCTAATGGGTATAATCACTGCAGAAGCCATGGTTGTTTTCCTGATAGGTGCCAACAGCAGTCACCTCGCATGGAACGGGCACAATAAGGGGGCGTTCATATTGCTAGCTGGAACGGGGATGTTATGCCTTCTGATTGGCTGTTTAGAAAACTTGTGGCGCCATGCCAATATCGACGAACTCACAGAGCTGCCAGGCAGACGCAGTCTAAAACAGCAACTTGCCCGACTTTCCCTAGAATACAGCATAGCAATTATAGACATCGATCACTTCAAGAAGGTCAACGATACATACGGCCATAAATGCGGCGACGATGCACTTAGATTCATCGCCGCAATACTGCGCAACAGCGGGATCGGCAGGGCTTACAGATACGGCGGAGAAGAGTTTCTGGTCGTGATGGAAAATACAGGGCTGAAGGAGGCATATGAGACGGTTGAACGCCTGCGTGAAGCAATATGCCATAAGCCGTTTCAGGTTAGGCCGGCCCAAAGACCTATTCTTGGGCGCAGGAAAAGAAGCGAAGTACGTTCTTCCGGAGCAACGACAATCACCATGTCGGTCAGCATAGGTATTGCAAAGAATAGAAGCCCAACAGACGCCCCGAATGATGTGATTGCGGCGGCTGATAAGGCGCTTTACAGATCCAAACAGGAGGGGCGGAACCGAACTTCAATGGCATCGTGGCATAACGATTACGGAGCTTAGCCCGAAACTCTTAACGAAATTGTGTTACTTAGTATGAACGCAACCACAAGAAAACAGCGGTTATGATACTCAGGATATTCAGGTTTGCAGTCGGATTGATGATTCTGCCGTTCTGCTTTGTCATAACACAGACACTTATCGATATACTTGACTCACTAAACCCGGGTGCATCAGAGATCCTGAATCCTCCGCTAGTTGTAATGACAGGCGGCTTCATTATATGGCAAATAGTGTATTTCCTGATGCCACGCCCGGTCAGGACTTATGTCCTGGCTCATGAACTTACGCACGCCTTATGGGGGACCCTCATGGGCGCCACGGTCAGCAAAATAAGCGTAAAGAAGGACCACGGATACGTGTCACTGTCGAAGACCAATTTCCTGATAACCCTGGCCCCATACTTTTTTCCACTATACACATTCCTGGTCATTATCGCGTTTTACATATCTTCAATATTCATTGATATGCGCCCGTATTATCTGGTTTGGCTTTGCCTTGTCGGCTTCACATGGGGGTTCCATTTAAACTTCACCCTATCCACCCTGCTCCAGCATCAGCCGGACATAAAACAGTGCGGACATCTTTTTTCCTATGTGGTCATATATCTGTTAAATGTAGCCGGTATATGCATATGGGCCGTAATGGTGTCAAATGCGACACTTCAGGGCATGATTGAACTTTTTTACCGACACACAGTGGCCGATGCGGTCCTGATATGGCACAAAGGTTGCCAATTATTTCAGTTGTTGTACAATAATGGTTGATCCAATCCGTTAATATGATTGGAGCAAAAAGGATATTGATGCCGGATAGTGATACAAAGCTCCTGACAAGATACAAGAAGGGCGAGATTGAGGCCTTGGAAGAACTCGTAAGTAGACATGGCACCATGCTTATGAGTTATGTATCGCGGCACGCCAAAGGCAGCAGCGATGCTGATGAAGTCTTTCAGGAAACATGGCTAAGGGTTATAAAAAGCTTCAACTCATTCAAGGACAAGAACTTCTGCGGATGGTTGGTAAGGATAGCGCGAAATATTGTGATAGACAGATCGCGCAAGAAGAAGCCCGATTCGAGTCTGGATGAGGCGTATGACGATGGGTCACCGGTCAGAGTAGCGGTGTCTACCTGGAATGATGCATCGAAAAATGTAGCGAACAAGGAACTGGACGTAAAAATCAGGGCATCAGTGGATTGTCTGCCGATAGACCAGAAAGATGTTTTTTTGATGAGGATGCAGGCGGATTTGTCTTTTAAAGAGATAGCAAAGATACAGAAGGTATCTATTAATACGGCGCTGGCTAGGATGCAATATGCCGTAAACAGGCTTAGAGAAGAACTCGCTGATGAATATTTGAATTTAGGATGAGTATAGCGACTGAAAGTAGTCGTTAAGGGGGGATCGGAACATGAAATGCCAGGACTATGAAAGATTGATGCTGCTAAGGCAAACAGGTGAATTGACGTCATCCGAGTATAAGTCACTGTCGTGCCATATCGAGACGTGTCATGTTTGTTCAGCATATGCAAAGTCATTGGACAGATTATGCACCGACTCTAGAAAGCATCTGCTGAATGAGAGGCCATCCAAGAAGGCAGTCTCGTATGTTATAAACAAGGGCCGTGAGCGTGATAATTCCGTAATATTAAGCCTTGTCAGACAACCTGCGTTTCAATGGCTGGCGCTTGCCGCCTCAATGGTCATTATGGCAGGCACATGCCTGATACTTAAGTCGGATAACAATAGTGTACACTCTAATGGCTCAACCGCTTTTGATCTAATCAGCATCGCAACTTATGATGCCGATACAGTGCAAGTCGATTCAGACGACCAACACAGTGACACAAGTTTACTTGCAGACAAGCTTCTGGAGATAGAAGGATTCAGCACTGGCGGTTCTGATGAAGAGTTCTTTACGCTATTCGGGGAGCCTTCGACCACAGATCCTCAATCGCGTAGTAGTCTCG
>CAMCYG010000094.1 GCA_945883775.1 Victivallis vadensis | reverse complement strand
AAGATCATAGCGGCGATTGAACCGGTGGAGCAGAAGTGGATCGATAAGGCGTATGAAAGGCTGGACAATCTTACCAAGCCGAAGCGAAGTCTGGGATATCTTGAAGAGGTGGCTGCAAGATATATCGCCATCAGGCGGGAAGCCAAGCCTGGCTCGCTGAAGAAGCGGGTATGTGTATTTGCGGGCGATCATGGTGTCGTCGCGGAGGGAGTGAGCGCCTATCCTCAGGAAGTGACCCAGCTGATGGTGATGAATTTCATCAAGGGTGGGGCCGCCATAAATGTGCTGTCCCGCAGAGCCGGCGCAGATGTCGAGATCATCGATATTGGCGTGGCAAAAGATTTGGGCGATCTGCCTGGATTGCTTAGGTTGAATGTCAGGCGCGGTACTGGTAATATCATGCGCGAACCTGCAATGTCGATCGCTGAAGCGGAGAAGGCTGTAATTGTGGGTATACAACGCGCTCAGGCAGCGGCTGACGGCGGAATTACTATGCTGGCTACAGGGGAGATGGGGATCGGAAATACAACACCGGCAACAGCGCTTTATTCTGTGTATCTTGATGCGCCGGTGTCAGAGTTTACCGGGCCCGGCACGGGACTTGATAAGGACGGTTTGCTACACAAGGTCGCTGTGATTGAAAAAGCCATCGCGTTCCATATTGCCTGCAAAGGAGATGCGCTCAAGACTTTGGCGGCTCTCGGCGGACTTGAGATAGCGGGAATATGCGGTCTTTGTCTGGGTGCGGCTTCGAGGCGGATAGCCGTAGTTGTCGATGGATTTATCTCGACTGCAGGTGCGCTGGCGGCGATGCGGCTTTGTCCCGCGGCAAAGGATTATATGTTCTTTTCGCATGTGAGCGCTGAGCCCGGACACAGGAAATTCTTCGAGCGAGAGAAGATCCGCCCGCTGATAGATCTGGGAATGCGGCTGGGCGAGGGGACCGGTGCGGCCATAGCGATGCAGATCATCGAGGATGGTATAGCTATCAACAACGAGATGGTGACATTTCAGGAGGCAGGTATCACGCCAGGCGCGTGAGCAGGACGGAAGGAAAAGCAGGAGAATATAAGAGGCAGAAAAGAGTAACCGCTATTAATCGGCGTTTATCACTGTTTATCGGCGGTTGAATATTGTTCTCCGTCTGGGTTATAGTCGGACGTGGCTTTGGGCTTTATTATGCATGTCTTGGCGGCAACGTTCATGGTGGGAATGTTTGCAACGCTTGCGCAGGTTGTCTTCATGCGCGAGATGCTGTCTGTCTTCTACGGCAATGAGCTTTGCATAGGCCTGATCCTCTCGGGGTGGTTTGTCGGTATAGCGGTTGGGGCTCTTTTTGCAAGGTTGTTTCTCGGCAGGAAGAGCACGGAAGGCGCGGCTATTCTTGTGAGGCTGAAGGTCGTGGTTCTGTCGGCAGGCCTATTGTTCCTGGTGCAAGTCTGTCTGGTGCGACTTATTAAAGTGCTGACAGGAGTGCCGGAAGGCGAATACGCATCGCCGCTGACTATTGCAATCTCGGCGTTTCTGCTCTGTCTGCCTTCCTCGTTTGCGGTTGGATATTTCTTTCCGCTGGCTTGTCATCATGTTTCAAGCTCTTGTAAGGATGGAGGAAGATATGCCGGCACGGTGTATTTCTGGGAGTCTGCTGGTAGTATGCTGGCCGGTCTGCTTGCCTCGCTGTTGCTGGTCGTTTATATGAATCCGTTTCAGATGGCGGCCGTTACAACAGTTACGGCGCTATTAGCGGCATTGTTTCTTATGGCCGATTGTCGTACGAGATCAATTCTGCTGGCGCTAACTCTTACAGCTGTCTTTGGCTTATCGCTGGACACGCGTCTTGGCCGTTCTGTCGATAGAAGCTTCGAGAAGTTAAGATTCGCGAAGACTCTTAATGCGGGATCCGGGAGCAGGCTGGTTCGAGCTGCCAGCACGCCTTACCAGAGCCTTGCGATAATTGAGTATGCCGGACAAAACACTTTATATGGGAATGGCCATGTATTGTTTGTGTTTCCTGACAGGAACAGTGCAGAACACAAGATCCATTTCCTGCTTGCTCAGAATCCAGGTGCTAAAAAAATTCTTATGCTTGGCGGTGACCCGCTGGACGACATACCTGAGATACTGAAATACAAATGCATGGATGTGACCTATGTCGAGCAGGATGGCGCAATAGCCAGCCTGATGCAGGCTGGAATGCCTAAAGTGCATAAACAGGTTTTTAGGAATGATAAGGTCCGTATCATTGACGGCGATCCTTTCCTGTATGTGCATTCGACCAAAGATAGATATGATGTGGTGATAGTGAATGCCCCTGAGCCGTCAACCGTATCAGCCAGCAGATTTTATTCTGTGGAGTTTTACAGAGCCCTGAAGGGTGTCATGGCTTCGTCCGGCTTTGTTTATACTCTTGTTCGTTCGTCTGAGCGCTTACAGCCCGACGCTGCCAATATGAGCGGCTCTGTCTATAAGGCGCTAAAGTCTGTTTTCCCGAGGGTCCTGGTAACGGCAGGAGAGAACAATCGTTTCTTTGCCTCTGATGAGGCGTCACTGTTATCTTTCCGTCCGGATCTGCTGTCCATTCGTAGTGCAAGCGCCGATATCAGGACCGAATATTTCAGGCCTGAGTATTTTGCGGCGACGGATGAAATCGATTCCGCCAAGGTCGCCGAGGTCGAGAAGAAGCTATGTGAATCAGAAGTTGCGGCAAACTCATTGATGAAGCCGTCGTCAAGTTTCTACAGCATGAATCTATGGCTGAACTATAGCGGATCATCGCTGGGTGTGCTGGCCAAGAAACTGGAATCCAGCAATCCGCGGGTTTTCCAGAAGAGCGTGGTGGCTATGGGGCTCGGTATACTCATCTTGGCCGCTCTGTTGCGTCGCAGGTTATCGGCGAAGATCCAGGCTTCTGTCTACATGGCGGTGTTGGGGTTGACAGGATTCTGCACAATAGCCATTGAGATACTGCTGGTGTATGTCTTTCAGTCGTTTCACGGCACTGTTTATTCGAAGATCGGCATAATTGTATCGGCATTCATGCTTGGGCTGATGTTGGGATCGGCGGCAGGGAAGGTCTGTTCTTCGCGGACCAGAACGCTGGCGCTGGTTGGGCTGGTCTTGTCTGAATTGATATTGATGGCGGTGAGCGTATCAGCAGGTGTTGTGTCGGGTGGTTGGTCTGCTCCCGGTTTCATGCAGAGCGAGATTGGTATATATCTGCTGACCTGCCTGGCCGGATTTGCGGGTGGTGTCCAGTTTCCTGTCATATGCATGCTTATGGATAGTAAGGGAAAGAAGGAAGGCGTTAGCAGTGCCAATGTTGTATGGTCTGACAATATAGGTGCTGCGGCAGGTGCGCTTGTCGCGGGTGTCCTTCTGGTGCCCGTGCTTGGTATAGGGCAGACTGTCATAATACTGGTGACATTGAACATCCTTGGTCTGCTGCTGACCGCGGCTGGAGCATTGGGACGGCCAGAATGATAATAGACTCAAATCCGCGGTTTACAATCATGCGTTGATGGCTTAAGCTTGCGACGACTTTTTATTAACGGACTAATCTTTAAGGGCTTGTATGCGAAAATCATTTATATGCCTTGTTGTTGTTTCATTAGTCGGTTTAGTCATTGCAGAAGATGGCAAGCCAGCGGTAAAAACGAGGACTTTTTCCGAGGATCTTTCCTTCCTTAAGAAGCATACTGATGTAATAGTTCTGCAATCAGGTGGTGCCAAAGTCGCTATAGTTCCAGAATATCAGGGGCGTGTGATGACCAGCACTACTGGCGGCAAGGATGATACCAGCTACGGATTTCTCAACTGTCCGGTGATAGAAAAGGGGATTCTTGCTAAAGACGAGGCCAAGGGACGTCTGGAAGAGCACATTTATGTGTTTGGCGGCGAGGAGCGGTTCTGGCTGGGGCCGGAGGGCGGGCAGTACGCGATTTACTTCAGGCCTGGCTCGAAATTTGTGTTTGATGACTGGTGTGTGCCTGCGCTGATAGACACGGATAAGTTCAAGATTATGAGTTTGAGCGAGAAGGAAGCAGTCTTTTCGCGGGAAGCTGAATTGGTCAACTACAGTACGAATACGTTCAAAGTCAGGATCAACCGCGCAGTAAAGATCCTGGAGAAAGCGGACGTGGAAGATGCGCTCGGTCTAAAGATGACCGATGGACTTGGTGTTGTGGCATATGAGAGCAAGAATGAGCTTGTTAATGTCGGTGCCAACGAGTGGAAGAAGGAGCAAGGTCTGCTTTCGATATGGATTCTGGGCATGTACAATCCGTCGCCTGATGTAACTGTCGTTATACCTTTCAATAAGGGCGCGGATTCCAACTTGGGTTCCAGGGTGAACGACACATACTTCGGGAGGGTTCCCGCAGAGAAATTGATCGTGAAGGATGATATCCTGTTCTTCAGTGGCGACGGGGCATACAGGAGCAAAATAGGCATTAATCCTAAAAGGTCGAAGGGGATTGCGGGCAGTTATGATGCCGCGAGCAAGACTTTGACGGTTGTGATTTACAATAAGCCGGTTGGTAACTTGCCATATGTCAATTCTATGTGGGAGAGGCAAGTCAATCCTTATGAAGGCGATGCGATCAATTCTTATAATGACGGTGTTCCTGCGCCAGGCAAGAAACCGCTGGGTCCGTTCTATGAGATAGAGACATCATCGCCCGCGCTGGAATTGAGGGTTAACGAGGGATATACACACATTCAGAAGACATTCCATGTGCAAGGGCCCGAGAACGAGCTTGATGCGGTCAGCAAGCGATTGTTTGATGTCAGCATCGAAGATATTAAGAAGGCTCTCAATCCCGTGAAGTAGAATCAATAGCGTCTCTAAGAGGCGTAAACGCTGATAGGCTGTCAGAAGCAAAGAATCATGCAGGGTAAAGTCAGGGGACGGTCTGGGATGTAGTCCCGGTGTCTCACCGGGTGCTGGTACGGAAGACTCCGGTTAGACACCGGAGCCACATTAGAGTCATCTGCTGATTCCTTCAGAATATTGGACATAGTCGCAGGATTCTGATATTAAAGCTTTATGAATGATATCAAAAATGCAATTGGCAAGAGCGCTGAGCTTATACTTTCCATGTCCAGGGATGCGGCCGCGATATCTAAGATTTGCAAGGCGGTTGTGAAATGCCTGAAGGCAGGCGGCAAGGTTATGACAGCCGGTAACGGTGGAAGCGCGGCCGAGGCTTTGCATATGTCGGAAGAGCTCGTGGGCCGGTTCAGGTCTAATCGCAGGTCGCTTCCGGCGATTGCGCTGGTTGCGGATCCTACTGCGCTCACCTGTATTGCGAATGATTTTGGATATGACCATGTCTTTGATCGCCAGATCGAGGGTCTGGGCCGGAAAGGCGATGTGCTTGTTCTTTTCAGTACTAGCGGCAATGCAAAGAACCTGATGCTGGCTTTGAATAAGGCAAAAGATATGGGTGTCAAAACCATCGCTCTGCTGGGCAGGGATGGCGGTCCGATGGCCGGCAAGGCGGATCTGCAGGTAATTGTCAGGGGCACGGCTACGGAGCGAATACAAGAAGCCCACCAAGTCTTGCTGCACATAATACTGGATGCAGTGGAAAAGGCGTTTCATAAAGGCTGAACGCTCCAGCAAAGAGAATTCCTGTTCCACGGTGAAGTGCCGGTGTTTAGGCGGCAAATGTGATATGAATAAAACGATTACAACTATGATGGCGGTGGTGCTGATGGCGCCGACCTTGTTCGCGCAGATCGAGATAAAGTTGAAGATGCAGCACGAAGCGTATATTCAGTACGAGGCAGTGAATGCCATTGCAACCATCGCAAATGCCGGTCAGATGATGCTGCGAATAACAGCGGATGGCACATCCAGGGATGATATAGGGTTTTTGATAACTAAGGGACGCGATGATTTCATAGATCAATCTACAAGGGCTAAGGTTGTCGAAACTCTAAAGCTTGAGCCTGGTGAGCGGCGCGACATCATGGTCAATATAGCTAAACATTATGACCTCAGCGCTAATGGGCGATATATGATTGCTCTTCATATAACTCATGGCGGTAAGACCTATTCTTCCAATAATCAGATGGTGGACATAGTAACAGGGATAGATATGAAGGCTGTCTCGAGAAGCGTGCAGGGTTTTCCGGATGACGTGCGTAAATATCAGCTGAAATATTGGGGCCGTGATGGAGCTGAGGAGGTATTTGTGAAAGTTACGGATGCCGATGATATCCTCTGCTATGGCGTTTTCGGGTTAGGTAGAATATTAAGAGTCACTGAACCCATGATGACGTTTGATGAGCGCGGAGATCTTTACGTGATACATCAGCGTACAAAAGATTGCTATGTCAGATCCAAATTCATTACCGATAAAAATAATGTGAAGATGGATGATCAGCGCTATTTTCTTCCGAGTGGCGAGCCTTTTCCGCTTTTAGGGGCTGAGTCGGACAATAATGCCGATCAGGTAGGAACAGAGAAGGCGAGTCGCTCAGATGTTAAGGTGAAGGAGGCAGGCCAGGCTGCTGAAAAGCCAGTGGTCGAGTCAAAGCAGGCGGCTGTCGAAAAACAGCAACCAAAGAAGAAGAGCAAGCCGGCGCTCTTCTATTTCAGGAAATCTGAGGTCGGTAAATAGTATTTATTTGTAGTTGACCGGTCGTCACAGCATTTAATACCATCTCCCCCTTGATTACGCACCCGTGGTGAAATTGGCATACACGCAAGGTTCAGGTCCTTGTGGCCGCAAGGTCGTGGGGGTTCGACTCCCTCCGGGTGCACCATTACTATGAAAATATACATTAACGGTAAGTTCTACTCGAAAGAAAAAGCGGCTGTGTCCGTCTTTGACCATGGTTTGTTGTATGGCGATGGAGTGTTTGAGGGGATACGTGCATACAAAGGCCGCATATTCATGCTTGAGGCGCATGTCGACAGATTGTTTGATTCAGCCAAGGCAATTGCGCTCGAAATGCCCATGACCCGCAAAGCCATGTGCGAGGCGGTTGCCAAGACCTGTCAGGCTAATAAGACCGTTGATGGCTACATCAGGCTGATTGTCACGCGAGGAGTTGGAACTCTTGGTTTGAATCCATTCACTTGTTTAAAGCCGCAGGTAATTATCATTGTTGCCTCGATTCAGCTTTATCCGGAGCAGGACTACAGGGATGGACTTAAGGTTGTCACTGCCGGCACTATTAGGAATATGCAGGAGGCGGTCAATCCTAACATAAAAAGTCTTAATTATTTGAACAACATTCTTGCGAAGATTGAGGCGATCAACGCCGGCTGCAAAGAGGCAATAATGCTGAATCCGCAAGGTTTTGTTTCAGAAGCGACGGGTGATAATATTTTTGCCGTCAAAGGGAATGTCATCAGAACTCCTCCGACTTCCAGCGGGGCCCTTATAGGTATCACACGCGCAGTCGTCATGGATATTGCCACGGATGCCGGATTCGATGTCCGCGAAGAAGTCATGACGCGTTATGACCTCTATACGGCGGATGAGGTCTTTCTGACCGGTACAGCTGCTGAGGTCATTGCGGTGTCGCTCTTGGACGCCAGGAAGATTGGCAATGGCAAACCCGGTAAGGTAACTCGCAAGCTAGAGACTATTTTTCGCAGGTTAGCCGAGAGTTCCGGTTATCCTATATACAAATAGATCAGCTCGCCGTGACCCCATGCTTCGTCTCCTCGACGGCTTCGACGGGCTTGTCGCGAAAGCTGGTTTACCCTCTGTCCTTAAATTCTGGTTTTTACATCGCAGGAATATTGTTTACGATATTGCTTTCTATGTAGTAATATCTGACTAATGAAAAAGGCGATAGTGTTCGTATGTACGGGTAATGTATGCCGAAGCCCCATGGCTGAGTTTTATCTCCGCCATTTTCTTGGCACGAAGACGAAATGGGAGGTCTTTTCATCCGGAACTGGCGCCTGTTTTGGCTCTCATGCCAGCGAATATGCAGTAGATGTGATGAAGGAGATAGGGATTGATATCTCTTCTCATATCAGCCGCCCGTTGAATGTCGATCTTGTCGGTGAGGCTGATTTGATTGTGGTCATGGCGCAGCATCATGCCGAGTTCATAAGGCATAGATTTACACAATACAGGGAGAAAGTATTTCTTCTGAAATCTTTCGGGCCCGATGGGCGTGGCGATATAGATGATCCGATGGGTGGTTCTCTTGAGCAGTACAGGTGCACGCGCGATGAGATAATGTCCTGTATGCACGGCCTGCATGATTTTATGAATAAGCTTGAATTCAAATCCTGATTTCCAGCATACTCCGATTTTCTTCCTTAAACTGATTTACAGCGGAGATGTCACATTTATGAAGATTGCCATTGGCTCTGACCACGGAGGATTCTCTCTCAAGGAAATAATCAAGCGCGAGCTTACCAGGCTTGGACACGTGCCGGTAGATCATGGCTGTTTCAGCACTGAAGCCAGCGACTACCCGGATTATTGTGTAAAGGTGTGCCGTTCGATAATCGACAAGGAAGCAGACGAGGGAATTCTCATATGCACCACCGGGATAGGTATGTCGATGGCGGCCAACAAATTCCCTCATATACGCGCGGCGCTTTGTACTTCGGTCGCTGTGGCAAAATCGTCGCGACTGCATAACGATGCGAATGTGCTTGTTATGGGGGCAAGTACGATCACGACTGATGTGGCGATTCAGATTCTCGAGGCGTGGTTTGGGAACAAGTTCAGTCGCGAAGACCGGCATGTCCGCAGGGTTGTAAAGGTGAATACCTGCGCGATGGATTTTGACGAGGTCGACAGCGTGTATGACTCTGATCGGGCGCTATATTCGGCGATACACAACGAGATCGAGCGTCAGAAGACAGGCATAAACCTGATTGCTTCTGAGAATTATGTCACGCGGTCTGTGCGTCAGGCGCAGGGCAGTGTCATGACAAATAAATATGCCGAAGGTTATCCCGGTAAAAGATGGTACAATGGTTGCACGCATGTGGATAATGCTGAAAGCTTGGCCATAGACCGCGCAATGAAGCTTTTTGGTGCCGAGCACGCCAATGTTCAGCCGCACTGTGGCTCTTCGGCTAATATGGCCGTCTATTTTGCGGTGCTTCAGCCCGGCGACAATATACTTGCAATGAGCCTGGCGCATGGCGGGCACTTGACGCATGGCAATCCAGTGAATTTCTCCGGTAGACTCTTCAATATATCAAGCTATGGTGTGCGTTCTGATACCGAGTGCATCGATTATGATGAGCTCCAGAAAATAGCAAAAACAGTAAAACCGAAGATGATAGTTGCAGGTGCTAGCGCTTATCCCAGAATACTCGACTTTAAGAGATTCAGGCAGATAGCAGATGAGGTCGGGGCGATGCTGACTGTTGATATGGCGCATATAGCTGGACTGGTCGCAGGAGGGGTGCATCCGAGCCCGGTGCCTTACGCTGATTTCGTGACCAGTACAACACACAAGACATTGCGCGGGCCAAGGGGTGGTCTTATTTTATGCAAGGCGAAATATGCGGCTGATATCGATAAACAGATATTCCCGGGTATACAGGGCGGACCGTTGATGCATACTATAGCCGCCAAGGCCGTATGTTTCCATGAAGCGCTGCAGAAAGATTTTACGGAATATTCTAAGCAGACTGTTAAGAATGCAAAGGTGATGGCAGACTGTTTTGTGAAAGATGGAATAAGGATTGTGTCCGGTGGCACAGAGAATCATCTGATGCTGCTGGATCTTACCGGTATCGGCGTGACCGGCAAGGATGCGGCCTTGGCTTTGGACAGGGCCGGTATCATCGTAAATAAGAATGCTATCCCGTTTGACCAGAAGAGCCCGTTTGTCACGTCAGGTATCAGGATTGGTACTCCCGCTGTAACAACCCGTGGAATGAAGGAGGGCGATATGATAAAGATCGCAGGCTTCGTTACCAGGGTGCTGAAGAATCAAGACAACGATAAAGTCATAAACGAAGTCCTGTTGCAGGTGCGCGAGATGACTGCCGGATTCGCCGTTCCATAAGCATAAGGCCTGCTCAGGGCATTCCTAGTCTGATGGTTTTTTCGATAATGCTGAAAAAGCACAGGGCCGAACATTTAAGTGCTCGGCCCTGTTTTATTATTCTGAATCCTGTCTGCTGACTTGTCTTCTCTTAAGCCTTCTTCACTTTAACGGCTTTAAAGACGCCCACCTTCGGGAGTTCGCCG
>CAMCYG010000093.1 GCA_945883775.1 Victivallis vadensis | reverse complement strand
ATCCTTACGGTTCGTCAATAGACAAGACCACCACAAATACAAAAGAAACCAGCAAGGATGGTGGGACTTCGGAGACAAAGGAGACGACGACCAAATTCACACCAGGTTCTTCGAAGGGGAGTGATAAATCGACAGCCGGTGACACCAAGTCGGACAAGCCTGACTCTGATTCTGGCGGTACGTCCGGCAAAGGGGCGGGTGCCGGAAAAGACAGTGAGTCGACCACCGTATCTACTAAGAGTACGAAGACGGTAGACAAGCAGGGTAACCAGTCCGAATCCTCTGAAACCACAAAAACAGTATCAACAAAGGATGGTGATTTTGTAGACAAGACCGAGAAGACGAAATCAACGGCAGGCGGCGGACTGCTCAAGGGTAGTACAACCGAGACAGATAAGACATCAACCGCGACTCCGACTGCTGACGGCGGCACGTTGACAACTGAGTCCGGTAAATCCACCACCAAGACAGCTGGCGGGCTGACGACAAAGACCACATATGAGACTGGTGCAGGATATGAGAAGAAGTTTGGCGATGACGAAAAGCCAAAGGCGCAAGGATCAAGCACTGACGAGAAAACGACGGGTGAAAAAGTAAAGGATGCGATAAAAAAGAATGCTCCTGACGTAACTATTGCGAAGGGTGATCTTGGCGAGCAGAAGGATGAAGCCAACACAACAAAGAACGTCTCTACGATAGGTAAAGGACCGGGAGGGACTGAGTACCAGGGGAGTGCTCAGGTTCAGATAGGCCAGACAGGGCAAACAGGAGGCTATGAAGTCAAAGCCGGTCCTGATGGCGTGAAAGCCACAGTGTCAGGCAGTAAAGAGGCAAATATAATCAAGGTTACGACTCAGGGCGAGGTGACCAAGGATGTTGGCAACGTAAAAGTATCGCTGGCAGGTAAGGGCGAAGCTACGGTTGGTGCGGATGTTAAAGGTAATGCGACTGCTCAAGTTGGGCCTGATGGTGCAAAAATAGACGGGGGCCTGGATATATTTGCCGGTCTGAAGCTGAAGGGTGAGATTGAGGGCAAAACCACGGTTGGCGGGGTAGTATTGTCAGGTAAGGGTGAAGGGGCTCTACAGGTTGGGATGGGTGGAACAGCCAAATTTGGCTTAGAGGTGAGCTGGACCGGGGTAAAAGTACATACGAAGCTGGGTGCTACTTTTGGTGCGGGTGGAGAGGCTGGTTTTACTGGAGGCGTTGATGCATCAGGCGTGGATATGGCTGGGGTTGAGGTGCAAAATAAATCTACGGCAATGGTGGCAGGGCTGACAAAAGGTATAAAAGATGGAACCATTGTTCTGCCTGCCGGGAAGACGATTAAAGACGTTGTGTCAGAGATGCGTGACAAGGCTACTCTGCTGGCCAATCATCCGGAGCTAAAGGGCTCAGATGGAAAACCGCTTGATCCAATTAAGACCATAGCCGATTCGATGGGTATGAAACAAGTCGCTCCAGATAAAGCTGTGCCTTACGGGACGAAACCTAAACCAGATGCCGATAAGGCTGTGACACCGACCAAGCCGGACAAGGATAAATCTAAAACCGGTGATAAGCCGAAGCCTAAACCTGATGGCGATGGTAACAAAATCAAGCCGCAGGCTGATAAACCTGATACCGGGAATAAAGCGCCTGATAAACCGAAGGATGAAGTCAAGCCGCCGGAACAACCGAAGGATGATGGTCTTCCCAAGAACGACGCCGGCCAGAGCGTCAAGCCTGATAACTATGACAAAGGTGACAAGATCATCACCAAAGATGGCACAGAGTATGTGAACAAGGGTGATAAATGGGTTCCGACCGGCGATAAATATCCGCCTTACGACGGTTCAAAACCGGATAAGGACAATGTCAAAGGCAACGAAGCTAATACTCCAAATATGCCTACCGGTGATGGAAAGAACAAATCATCACAACCTGGAAATGCCATGGACAATGTCATTGGCGATAAGAACTCCAAGTCAGATGCGAATACGAAATCAGGTTTTACTGGAATGCAGAGCAATCAGGATATGCAGACTGCCTCCACGGCTGGCGATCAGGATGTGCGGAATGCAAATAATACTGTCAATCAGGCGGGTAATGCTGCACAGAACACAGTCAATAACTCTTCAACACAGACCGCAGCAGCGGGAGACAAGAGTAGCTGGTGGACAACCATAAAAGATGCGGTGACTGCCGGGATACAGCAGGGGGCCAGTACCTTCGGTAATACGCTTGGCGGCGCCGCCGCTGATGCAGCGGGAGACAAGATCTTCGGAACCGGCGGAAAGAATGGCGGAAAGAATTCCGGTACCGGCGGCGGAAAGAATGCCGCTGGTGGTTCTGGCGATGCCGACGGTGGCACGACTACAGGCGGCGGATCAACAGGCGGTGGATCAGCGGGCGGTGGTACTCCTAATCCGGATGGTACAATAAGTAACCCTGACGGAACGATTACCAATCCTGACGGAACGATTACTAATCCGGATGGGACTATAACCAATCCTGACGGCACTGTTGTTCCCAATCCGAACGGCGGTGCAGCACCTGGTGATGGGACTGCAACCGGTGCGCCTGGTGCCACGCCCGGCGGCGCCGCGCCTGACGGAAATGTAATCACTGTTTCCGGAAGTGCAACTGCTGGTGCTGACGGCGGTTCCACGACCAGCACCAATGCAGCTGGTGGTGCTTCCGGTGCAACGGGCAGTTCTTCGGGCGGCTATTCAGCTGCGCCTCAGGATAAAGTCATAAGCATCAGTGCAGGCCAGTTGGGCGGCAAGACCATTACAGGCGTCAAGGCTACTATGTCTTATGATGCGTACGGCATTCCGGATTCCTTCTCAATCATTTATAACGGATCTTCTATTGCTGGAAGCGGGATGATTAGTAATGGTGGAACGATTTCAGGTTCCGGATCAGGTAACTCGCCTAGCGTCACTTTCAGGGTACAATCAAATTCCAACACCGGCACTGGATGGGAATGGACCGGCAGTGTTGATTTCTATGTGAAATAAAGGAGTGTTATTGAGTATGAGAAAGACATATGCGGTGATTATGGCGGTTGCTTTGGTGTTTAATGGATGTATCACAAGGTATATCGAAGTGGACCGGTCAGTTCCGCAGGACCAGTCGGCGGCAACGGATTCCGGGCTTGCGGCCGATACAGTGATGCCGCGGGTGATGTTGCTTATCGATGAGAAGAGTCTTGGAACCATAGCGACCTCTGAGGTCGAGTCCCTGGCAGTCAAGAAGATCAGGCAGGCGAAAGGCACTGTGGTAGATCAGGATATGGTTCGTGCGAATGTAAAAAGGAATCAGCAGTTGCTTAAGTCGGTAGGCGATAGTCGAGGCGCTGCAGCGATGGGACAGGAATACGGGGCTGACGTGATTATTGTGGGAGAGGCCGTCGCCAAGCCATCCGCACGCAGGATAGCGGAAAGCAATTTGCGGACCTATGAGGCCGTAGTGACTTTGCGCGCCATCCGGACAGACACGTCGGAGACTATAGCATCTTCATCCGAGAGCGCGTCAGTCTTTGCGCTGGAGGATGTCAGCGGCGGATCCAAGGCTCTTAAAATAGCCGGTGGGCGGTCAGTTGAAGCACTGCTACCGGATATGATCACGGAATGGACTAGTATTGCCAAGTCGCTGTCAAAGGCGGGCTCGGCGATAGTCGTTTCCGTCGGCGGTGTTGATCAGATGTGGAAACTGAAGAAGATCCGCGAGAAGCTTGAGCAGATCGAAGGGATAACCAAGGTAACCCAGCGTTCTTTTGCGTCTGGTGCTGTGGTCTTTGAAGTCGAGGCTTCGACGGCATCAGAAGTGTTAGCCGAGAAGATAGTCAGTAATCCGCCGGAAGGTTTGAAATACCAGTCACTTGGCGTGATGCGCGCGAAGATAGAGTTGAGGGCGGTGAGTTCGGGAAGCTGAGTCTTCATAATTGGGAATGAGAAATTACTAACTACGAATGAAGAAATTTATGTGGTGAAGTCTATATGTAGCAGCGCTTGTGTCAAGCGCTGGTAAGACTGCGCATGACACATGCGCAGCTACATCCGAAGGAGATAACATGAAAAAAACTATTATGATGTTGTCTGGATTATTGATTGCGTTTGCCGCAATCGCTGCGGAGGTTTCGCAAGACGCCGCGCTATTGAATGGATATATGAGGTATTTGTTATGCATGCAGGTACAACAGCAGGCTGATCTGGTGGCTCAGAATGCCAAAGATGGCGACAGTAAACAGGTGGCGGATTATGCCGCTTCGTGGTTTTCCGGCAGAATGGAAGGAGTTAGAAAAGATCTTGTAGATAAGTTCGGCGATGATGCGCAGAGCAAGTTTGTGTCTTTCATGAAGGACTACGATGCGGCGGAGAAGAATAACGACAAAAATTATCTGACTCAGCTGTGCAGTGGTGCTGGAATGAGCGCGGCTATGCAGGATTATAAAGTATTTAAGCAGACCTATCTTGAGAGTAACTTGCGTGATGATCTCGGGATGGTTTCCACCTTGTTGAGCGAACTGCAGACCTGGGCAGATTTGAGATGCAGGACAAATGGAGTGCCAGAGCTGGATTTCTGGATCAATCGACACTCAAGTGCAGTCAAAAACGAAGTCGTCATACGTCCGGATCAGATAGCAGTGATAAAGAAGGTGAAGAAGCCGAGCATAATCGATCCTTTGGAAAGCGCGGAAGCAGGGGTTACTGCAATGGAGGAACAGGAAGACGAGCCGGATTCTCCAATGGACATGTTCAGCGATATGAGAAGCAAGCGCAGGGATAGGGCGCTGGAAGAGGCGCAGGCAGGGATGCAGCAGATTGCGCAGGAAAGACAGGCGGCAGAACAGGAATATGCGGCAAAAAAGACTGCCGCTGCCCAGGCCGAGGCGGATAATCTTAAGAACCATGCGGATAAGATAGCTGCCTCAGAGAAAGATGCAATTGATCAACAAGCCAACAGTTGGAGTACAAGGCTTAAGTCGATTGTGGGCGCAACAGTTGGTGCGGCAACAGGTGCGTTCACCGGAGGGCTAGGTGCCACTGCCGGTCAGATGGCGGTGAATGCAGTATTTGGCGGGGGCTATCATGCGCCAGCAAATCCGAATCCGTCGTCATACTCGGGGTCAGGAACGACAAGCAGCACTCAGGGTCAGCAATAGGACAATCATAAATATATCGTGTTGGGCTTTTCGATGCTATTCCACTAAAAACAGTGAAGAATCTGTTTACAATAATCGGGCAATCTAATCGTTAATCATAATCAAGGAGGTTATTACAAATGAACAAGTATCTAATATCAGCGTTGGCGGTGCTGGTTATTGCAGGTTCAAACTCTTTCGGCCGGGAAAATAATGGGGTCGCTGGAGCGGCAACAGGCAATGCAGCGGGCAAGCAGGCACGAGAAGCAAAAGCGGCCGGTGCAGGTAAAGCCGTGCGAGAAGCAAAAGCATCAGGTGAAGTCAAAGCTGCGCGAGAAGCAAAGAAAGCGGAAAGAAAGGTTGCCAGAGAAAAAACGTGTTCAGAGAATAAAGAGGCAAAGTCACTCAAGGGTCAGGAGGTGGTCGACAACAGAGAGGCCCGTCAGGATAAGAGGATACAGCATGGTATAGATAAGGGCTATCTCACAGCTGATGAGATCACCAAGCTGAATGCACAGCAGGACAAGATCGGAGCGCTGGAGACATCATTGACGGGCGATGGATCGATGTCTAAACAGGACTTCAGGCAATTGCAGTCAGAGCTTAATACGGCCAGCCATTGCATCTGGGGCGAGAAGCATGATACCGACGGAAATCAGATGGCCGTCTACAGGTTCGGCAAGAATGTCTTCGCAAAAAGCGATTTGACCGCAAAGATGGCTGATCCCAATCTCAGTAAGAGCGAGGCTAAGAAGCTTTGCGGAGATTTCAAGACGATGATGGATCTTAAGAAACAGCTTTCCGGAAATGTAGCAGGGGCTGATCGGGATAAACTACAGGCGCAGTATGATGCGCTGCTGAATAATTATTACGAAGTAAAGTAGAGCTGGAGCAGATTTAAATATAAAGCGGGAAGGCGTCTTCCCGCTTTATTTTTTCTCAGCCGACTTCGCCTTCAAGATTTTCAAGAACCCTGCATCAATCTCATTGCCTGACTTAATTAGTGTGTTCGCGTCGCTCCATGACCGGTCATAATCGCCCATTGCGTGGTATATGCGCATGCGTCCATCATATGCTGCTACGAATGAAGGAGAATTCGAAATGGCCGTGGAAAGGTCGGTTATAGCCTGCGTATAATTTCGGGCGCGGCCGTGCAGCATTCCCCGCTGGTAGTAACTGTTGTAACTTCCAGGCACGATGATGAGTTCTTTGGCTATATAATCCGCATCAGGTATACAATAAATGCCGGCTTTAGCTGCATTGAGCAGCACGGTGTTTGGCAAGTTCTGGTCCGGGCCGCAGGAAATGAGTCCGCTCCCTGAGGTCAGCCAGTTAGACATTCCGAATATCAACCGGTTTTTGTGAAGGCAGGTTGTCGGAAAACAGGTAAAGTAAGAAGAAAAAAAGAAACAAACCGAAGCCAGCAGGACGACTGGGAAGATAATTTTGCGACAACGGTCATTCAATAAGTCCATAACAGCCAGGTAGGTGATGATTACAAGGATAATCGATTGGATTTGATAGCGCGAGGCTGTCGGCACTTCATCAAAAAGTCTGCATCTGACCGCCACGAGCGCTGTCAGCAGCATAAAGCTGTACCATGCGTAGAGAGTGGGATTTCGCTTATAATACTTTAATAGAGTGAGATAGATATAGAACCCCAGAATTAAGCTGCCGACAAAGAGTGAGGCTGCGTGCGGCAATGCAGACGGCGCGTATCCGTAATCGTTGGCATAGCCGATAGAAGATCCAAGAAATGTAAGAAACCAATCCAGAGTTTTTCCCGGCATAGTGAAGAGTATCCAGAGGCCCTTGTCTGTTGTCTGCGGAGAATGGCCATACAGAAATGCTGCCATGCTGAGTACAAATGCTGCAAGCATCGCTGCGGCATCTCGAAATCTACGCAGTTGCATGAGCAGGAGTATCGCCACCGGAAAAATCAGGAATCCGTTTCCGAAAGAGAACGTCGCCAAAACCGCAAAAATAACGGATGCCGCAAGTCCGCCATTCGTATCCTTTCTCAGAAGAAGCATGGAAAGGAAAGAGAAGAACAGGGCCATAGGCACTGACAGCGCCAGCGTTGCTTCGAGGCTGGCTTCCCAGTATTGCCATTGGAGAAGAAGAAAGATAACTGGCAGTATAAAAAGAGGGCGTTGGGGGCTGGACGCCTTATAAAGTACAATAAGCAGACCAATCAAGCCGAGGTTGCCTATTAGTATGAGTAATTTGAAGTCCACAGAGCCCAGCAACAGAAACGAAACAAGCGTAACGCCCCTCATGAAAAGGGCTTTTGAATAGCCTGGGCTGGAAAAGAAAGCCGTCCATTTTTCGGGGGAGCCGTCTGGGGAAGCAAAGATGTTAAGCGGCATTAGGATTTCCGTATAGTCGTCGGTGAACGGTATGTTCACGGCGCATCGCCAGATGGTGTAGAAGAAGAAAGCCGCTACGCATGCTGTCAGCAGAAGAACAAGACTGGTTTCGATTATGGAGGCTTTGTCGTCTCTATTAAACAGATCCGAAGTGATTTTCATTCCGATGCTCTGTTCTGGGAAAACTACTTAGATTGGTTTGCTGGGGTTTATGCTGCTGTCAGGGTCAATAATCGCCTGGATTTCGCTGATTCGCGAGCACTGCAGCATAGACATCGCTTTGGCTCTGGCCTGAGTTATATCGATGGAAGAAATTATCTGCTGTACCTGCGGCAGGCGCCGGATGTCGACGCTGATTTTTCTAATCCCGATGCCCAGCAGGAACGGAAGCATTGTTTTGCAAGCTGCGATATCACCGCAAATCGACAGATGTTTTCTGAACTTCAGTGCTGCATCGGCTATCCTTTTCAGGGAGCGAAGCACGGCCGGATGATGCGGCATATAAAGGTCGGCTATCTGTTCGTTTGTCCGGTCTACAGCAAGTATATATTGTACAAGGTCATTACTGCCGATACTCATAAAGTCGACCTCATAGGCCAGTTCCTCTATTAATTCTACGGCTGCCGGAAGCTCGATCATGACGCCTAATAAAGGATCGTTATTGTGAGGTACATTTTCGTCCTTCAGCTGGGCGATGCATTCTTTTACGTAGTTCCTTGCCTCGATAAGGTCGTCAACTGAAGAAATCATCGGAAACATGATGCGTAATCCGCAGCCGGCACCCGCCCTGAGGAGGGCCCGTATCTGAGGCGCAAAGATATTACGGTAACGCAGTGACAGGCGTATGGCCCTGAGACCAAGGAAAGGATTCGCTTCGGCACCTGTCTGGAAGTAGGAAAGCATCTTGTCCCCACCCACGTCTAATGTCCTGAAAACGACTTCACGACCTGGCATCCCCTCTAGCATCTTACGGTATACTCTGTACTGCTCCTCCTCGGAAGGGAAATCGTTTCGGACAATAAACGGGAATTCCGTGCGATAGAGGCCTATACCTTCCGCTTTCAGGCGATGCACTACTTCCAAGTCACTCAAAAGGTTGACGTTTGCAAGCAGCTTCACGGCTGTGCCGTCGCTGGTTTGAGTCTCCGGCTGCATGGTGTCTTCTATTTCCAGCGAGCGTCGCTTGACTTCCTTAAGCGTCTCGAAACTTTTGGTAACTTCAGCATCAGGCCTTATCAGTAATGAGCCCTGTTCTGCATCGATGATGAGGGGAGTGTTCATCGGTAGCTTAAGGAGGCGCTTGTCATGGATAATGACCATAGGAAGAGCCAGCGAGCGGGCTAGTATGGATAAATGGGCAGTCGCTCCTCCGCTGGTGAGGACAATGCCGCCGATCTTCTGGGCGGACATCCTGACAAGGTCTGATGGTAGGAGCGATTCAGCAATGATTATGCCGCCGTTGCAATCCTGCATACTGTTCTGCTTGTCCAGTAGATTGCGCAGTATGCGGCTTCCCAAATCCCGGACGTCATGGACTTTCTCCTGCAGGCGTGTGTTGTTGCTGTCTACAAACAGTCGGCAGAAATCCTCGACTACCTTGCTGGTGGCTATGGCAGGGTGGGTACCCTGCTCGATAAGCTTAAGCATGGCGCCGGAGAACTGGGCATCTCTGAGAATGAGTAGATGTGCGCTGAATATAAGCGATGCCACGTCCGCAAGGCGTTCCTCCATATCCTTCTGGAAGCTGTTCAACTGTTCCTCTGTGAGGTCCAGTGCCTTGTTAAAATCATCCATTGTGATCGCAGGGAGCGTTGTTTCGGTGGTAACGTCGAGCAGTATGTTGTCGAATATGATTGATCCGCCGGTAGCTATTCCGGTAGAGCCGGAAATCCCGTGCAGGTACTTGGTGTCTAACGGTAAGGCTTCTTGCTGAGGAGTCGCATGTTCTTCCCGACCATGCAGGTTCATCAGCAGTTTTGCGTTCTCAATGGTTCCTGCCAGCTGGGAGGCAATTGCGCGCAGAGCTTTTGCGTCGTTGTCGTCGAAGTAGCTGGGCTCCGGGTCCTGGACTGCCAGAACGCCGACTCGGATCATGCCGCGAAGGATGGGGACAGCCAGAAATGCCTGAAAATTCTCCTCGCCGATGCCGGGAATGTATTTGAAGTGTGGATTGTTCCGCGACATACCTTCTATGATGGGTCTAAGTTCGAGCAAAGCGTTTCCGACGATGCCCTCCCCGAGTTTCATCCTGAGATTTCCTATGGCGCTGGGATTAAGTCCCTGGTTGGCAGTCAGGACCAGTTCCTGTTTGTCCTCGTCGAACATGAAGACAGAACAGACAGCAGCTTTCATATGCCAGGCGATAACGCTGACCACCTTCTGCAGAAAGCTCTGCAAGCCGGTGCCTTTCTCGAAAAGCCCGGAGAGCTCTGCTACACTGCAAATGAGATCTACATTACTTTTAGCCATAAATAAATCAACCTGTCTGCTGATTGTAATGCCAACCCAGTCGGTAAGTCAAGATAGGTGTTGAGGGCATTCTACCAGGGCATTCTTGCATTGCAGCTCTGCCGGGGTTTGACCCCTGCGACCTAGTGTCGCAGGTGAACAAGACTGTTGCCCAAAGCAAATCAACCTTCGGGGTTGATTTGCCAACAGTCTTGTTCACCTGCCGGTCAAGCCGGCAGGGGTTCCCGGCAGAGTTGCAATGCGCCCTCTTGCATGCCACCATTTTCCTTGCTCTGATCTGGGCTATCTGAAACTATATTTAACAATCACAAAGGATACTCATTATGAG
>CAMCYG010000092.1 GCA_945883775.1 Victivallis vadensis | reverse complement strand
ACCTGCGTCCAAGCCTGCGCTGATGCAGTTGCGAAACTGGGCAAGGAGAATGGATTTGGTGTTGATGTGTCGAACGACCCATCAAGATTTACAGATGAGAACCTGAAACAGTACGCGGCATTGGTCTTCGACAACACCAACAACGAGCTATTCGATACAGAAGACCAAAAAGCGGCTCTTCAGAAATACTTGAAAGCAGGTGGCGGGTTTGTCGGCATACATTCGACGTCAGGCGGCATGCGAAATTGGGACTGGTATGCTCAGCTGATCGGCGCGAAATTCAAGATGCATCCGCCTTCCCAGCCGCTTACCGTCAGGGTCACCGATACCAATCATCCGTCCACATGTTTCCTTCCCAATCCCTGGCAATGGCAGAAGGACGAGTGCTATTTCCACAAAGATTATGTCAAGGACTTGCGCATCCTCCTATGCGTTGATGTAAATACGCTTAAGGCGAGCAAGGGCAAGGATGGCAAGGAGCAGGACCTTGAGGCGACGGCTGGCGGAAAGAGCGTGCCTGTGACATGGTGCCGTGAGTTCGACGGTGGACGGATGTGGTTCACGGCGCTAGGCCACGAGCCGGCTCACTATTCTGACCCCGTGTTCGCGAAACACATATTGGGCGGGATCCAATGGGCAATGGGCGAGTCTAAAAGCACAGTAACAGATGGGGCAAAGAAATGAATAATCTTCAATGGAATCAGCTGGTTAAAGTAATTCGCGGCGACATCGTAAAACCACTGCCTACGGGATTTATCATCGACAGTCCTTGGCTTCCCGGATGGGCCGGCATCTCGATTATGGATTATTTCTCATCCGAGACAAAGTGGCTTGCTGCTAATCTGAAAGCGATCCGAAGCTTTCCCGATATTACTTTTCTGCCAGGTTTCTGGTCGGAGTATGGGATGTGCACCGAACCATCTGCTTTCGGCGCAAAATGCGTGTTTCACGAGAACGAGCTTCCATTTGCAGACAAAATCATAGAAACACCTCAACAAATGGAAGCACTGCGAAAGCCTGATGTACTAACAGATGGCTTGCTTCCATTCGTGCTCCGTCGCCTGCAACACGCAAGACCTGAAATCGAAAAGGAAGGACATTTCATCAAATTTGCCGTAGCAAGAGGCCCACTGAACATTGCTTCATTCCTTATGGGGACAACGGAGTTCATGATTGCCCTCAAAGAATCGCCGCGGGAATGCCATGTAATGCTGAACACTATAACAGATTTCCTTTGCGATTGGCTAAGGTTACAGCAAAAGACTATTCCTACTATTGATGGAGTATTCCTGCTGGACGATATCGCAGGTTTTCTCGGGGAAGAGGACTTTGTTGAATTTGCTGCGCCCTATTTGAAAAGGTCCTTCAATGCGATCAAGACCGAAGTCCGTTTCTTCCATAATGATGCGGGTGGACTGGTCTGTGCACCACATCTTGCAGACATCGGGGTGAACCTCTTTAACTTCAGCTTTCAGCACGGAATTCAGGAAATGCTGGATAAAACGGGAAACAAAGTGACACTGCTAGGCAACCTGCCTCCGCGCGATGTATTGGCGGCCGGTACGCCTGCGGATGTGAGTAAAGGAATTGCGGAGATGTTCACAGACGTTCCAGACCGGCGACGGATAATTGCGTCATGCGGCGGCGGTATGTCTCAGAACACACCAACCAGCAACATTGAAGCATTTGCCAAAGCCGTAAATGACCTTGCCTGAACCTGGCACGAAATTACTCAGTGATGGTCGAAATGTAGTGCCCTGCTCACCGGCGCAGGATTATTACAGCAAAGAGTCCGGTGTGGACACCGGAACTACATCCAGATTTTTGTGAATTAGGTGTATTCTGCCTGCCAGCCACCTGCGCAACCCTGAGCTTGCTCGTGGTCAGCAGAATATTCTGCTCATGAAAACGCCGACAATCTAATCGAAGATCACTTGAGCTATATTGTCAGCGTCAACAAGAAGCATGAGAAGCCTGTCCAGACCAAGGGCGATGCCAGCAGAACGCGGCATACCTTTCTCAAGTGCAGCCAGAAACGCCTCGTCCAGTTGATAGACCGGCATACCCCTGCTCGCTCTGAATACTGCGCATTCCTCAAAGCGCGACCTTTGCTCAACAGGATCGGTTAACTCCGAAAAGGCATTGGCGATCTCCATTCCGCCAATATACAATTCCCAGCGTTCCGCATGAGGCACCGGCATTTCTGAAAGCAATGCAAGCGCAGCCGCTTCTACTGGATAATCCTTAAGAACGATAGGCCTATCTCTCGGCAAAGCAGGCTCAACTTTGCTGACAAGGTCCACGTCAAATCTGTCCTGATCGAACTTCTTTAGCGGATCCCAGCCAGCATGCAGCAAGAAAGCCTCTGACACAGAAACACAATCCCATTGGCCTGAGAAGTCAATTTTTCGACTGCCGAACGGAATGATCTTTGTGCCCATGACTTCAGCGATAATACTGCTTATAAGAATTTTGGTATCAAGCAGAATATCCGTATAGTCGGCATATGCCCTATACCACTCCAGCATTGTAAACTCTGGATTATGCAGTCGCCCTTTCTCACCTTCCCGAAAACACTGACCCATCTGGAATATCTTGGATGCGCCCGCACAAAGCATGCGCTTCATGTGCAACTCTGGAGATGTACGCAAGTACTTATTACCGCATGGCTGTGCATCAATGAAATGCTCTAGCGCCGGTGTCTCAAGACACACCGGAGTCTGAACCTCTATGAAACCTTTGTCATGAAAATATCGCCGTATCGCCCTATACATTCTATCCCTGACGTCCATAACGCGAAGCATTTCTTGTGGGGTATTCATCTGTATCTTGTTAAATGAGTCTCAGTGTCTCACCGGATAATTGAAGCAATGATTATGTTAAAACCGGCTGATTCACTCTTATTCAGTCAGCGGTTTATCGAGTATTGACTCGTCCTCAGGCTCTACGCTCGTTGCGGCATTAAGCAGATCGCCTTCATCGAGGTTAATAAGCCTAACGCCCTGCGTCGCGCGGCCGATTACTCTTACATCAGACACAGCCATCCGGATAGTCTTGCCTTTGGCTGTTATCAGCATCAACGCGTCCTTGTCGGAGACAGAATGGGCGGCAATGACCTTACCGTTGCGGTCCGAAGTACGGATGGCTATCACACCGCTTCCGCCACGGTTCTGAAGCCTGTATTCCTCTACTTCAGTCCTTTTCCCGTAGCCGTTCTCGGTGCAGATAAGCAGGTTCTCTTCCTTTTTGACAATTACCATGCTCTCTACCAAATCATCATCTGAAAGCGTAATGCCACGCACGCCCCTGGTCGCACGCCCCTGGTCACGAGCCTGCTCCTCGTGGAACCTTATGCTCATGCCGTCGCGTGTAATCAATATGACCTCGTTAGCGCCATCTGTCATCTTGACGCCCATCAGGCTGTCACCGGCATCGATCTCAATGGCTATGATTCCGTTGCTTCTAAGATTGGAATATTCGCTGAGGTTGGTCTTCTTGATCACGCCCTTGGATGTTGCCATTATAAGATGCTTCGTATCGCTGAACTCCCTGACTTTTATCATGGCGGCAATCTTCTCACCGCTCTGTATGTTGAGCATGTTCACGATTGCCTTGCCCTTGGATGTCCTGGTCGCCTCAGGGATCTCATATACCTTCTCCCAGTATACCCGGCCAGCAGATGTAAAGAAGAGTATGTGATCATGCGTGCTGGCAACGAACAGGTGCTCTACATAATCTTCTTCTTTAGTAGCCATACCCGCCACGCCCTTGCCACCGCGTTTCTGAGCCTTATAGGTGTCGACCGGAACACGCTTTATGTATCCTTCATGGCTTATGGTAATGATACAACCCCTATCAGCCACCAGGTCCTCGATATTCATTTCGCCTTCTTCGGGAACTATGTCTGTCCTGCGCCTGTCGCCGTATTTCTCCTTAAACTCCAGAAGTTCTGCTTTTATCAGGGCAAATATCTTGTGTTCATTGGCGAGCAGATCTTTGAGATAAGATATGACCTTGATCAGCTCGAGATATTCCGCCTCGATCTTGTCGCGCTCCAGGCCGGTCAACTGATAAAGCCTCATATCCAGAATGGCATTAGCCTGAATCTCGGAAAGTTTGTACCTGCCGATTAAAGTTGCACGCGCCTCGTCCCTGTTCTTGGACGATCTGATGATCTTCACGATTGCATCAAGATTATCGAGCGCAATCTTCAGGCCTTCCAGGATATGAGCGCGCGCCTCAGCTTTCTTAAGGTCGAACTGTATCCGTTTTGTAACAACCTCAAGCCGGTGCATCACGAAGCACCTGATCAGCTCCTTGAGATTCATGACCTTGGGCCTGTTCTCGTGGATAGCCAGCATGATGGCGCCGAAAGTCGTCTCCAGCTGTGTTTGCTTGTAAAGGTTATTGAGAATGACCTTCGGGACCACGCCGCGCTTGAGTTCAACAACGATCCTTATTCCATCCTTATTTGACTCATCGCGCAGATCGGAAACACCCTCGATTAACTTCTCATTGACCAGCATGGCGATCTTCTCGATCAGAGTGGTCTTGTTCACGTTATAAGGGATCTCAGAGATTATAATCGTTTCCTTGCCCTGCTTGTTCTCTTCGATATGGGCGCGGCCGCGGACTCTCATCTGGCCCCTACCGGTCTTATACATACTCTCTATCTGCTTCGTTCCGCATATAATGCCACCGGTTGGAAAGTCAGGGCCCTTCATATGCTTCATCAGCTCATCGATTGTTACATCATTATTATCGATATATGCAACAACCGCATTCATAACCTCAGTAAAATTATGAGGAGGCATATTTGTCGCCATACCGACAGCAATACCGGTGGAGCCGTTAAGCAGCAGGTTCGGGATTCTTGAAGGAAGCACTAGAGGCTGGAGCAGTGACTCGTCATAGTTGGGGCCGTGCGGCACTGTATCTTTCTCGATATCAGCCAACATCTCCTCCGCCAGCTTGTTCATCCTGATCTCGGTATACCTCATCGCCGCGGGCGGATCGCCATCAATTGAGCCGAAGTTACCCTGCCCATCAATGAGCATGTACCGCATAGAGAAATCCTGCGCCAGCCTGACTATCGTGTCATACACAGCCACATCGCCATGCGGATGGTATTTACCTATGACATCACCGACAACTCTGGCTGACTTCTTGTAAGGCTTATTGTGAACATTGCCCAAATCATGCATGGCGAACAGAACGCGCCTGTGCACCGGCTTAAGGCCATCCCTGACATCAGGAAGGGCACGGCCGATTATCACGCTCATCGAGTAATCAAGATAGGAAGACCTTATCTCGTCCTCTATATGAATGTCCTTAAGCTTCCAGTCATCAGCAGAAGGGGCTTCAGGTTTTTCGTCTTTATCGCTCATGATTAAATATCAAGATTTCTTACGTTAAGCGCATTATCTTCGATGAATTTGCGGCGAGGCTCGACCTCATCACCCATAAGTATGGTGAAGATCTCGTCAGCCCTTATCGCATCGTCTATCTTTACTTTTAACAGCTTTCTGCTCTGCGGGTTCATGGTGGTCTCGTAAAGCTGTTCAGGATTCATTTCTCCAAGACCTTTATAGCGCTGGATGTTCATGCCCTTCCGGCCCAGATCGCGGACAGTATCCAGTATCTGCGGCAGGGAATACATCAGTTTGCTTTCCTTGTCCTTATCGCCGGTAAACAATGTACAGATAGGCTGCTCGCCCAGCTTAAGCATCGACATTGGATAGCCCTTCTTTTCAAGAGCGGCAATGTGTTTCGCCAGCGGCTCAGCTGAAAACAGCTCAGCGTATTTAAATGCCGATTTATGGCCGTTCTCCCCGCCGGGGGTGAATATCTCAAGCTGGTGCCCTATCCTGGCCTCAACTTCCTCCCTCAACTTCTTCAGCTCTGCGTCATTCATCGCAAAATGCCGCTCAGGGATGTCTCCGTCTTCAACCGTAACAAGATACTTCGGGAAATGACCCGACTTAGCGTCTCTCCTGTTCAGGAAATCATCGAGATCTATGTTCTTCTGGGCAAAATTCTTTCTGATGGAAGCGATATGTATCATAACATCCAGAATGGACATAAGCCTGCTGCCCTTGAGGTTTAGCTCGTCTTTCTTGGGAAACTCAACAACGACATCATCCGCGCCAAGCTCAAGCAGCCGACTGGTCATCTGCTCCTCGGTTTCCACGTATTCCTCGCGATTCTTCTTGGTGATCTTAAAAAGCGGCGGCTGGGCAAGATAGACATAGCCTGTATCAATAAGATGAGGCATCTGCCGATAGAAGAATGTGAGCAACAACGTCCTGATATGCGCTCCGTCCACATCAGCATCAGTCATTATGATTATCTTATGATACCTGACCTTCGCAACATCGAATTCGTCCTTGCCAATACCGGCTCCAATGGCGGTTACCAGCGTCCTGATCTCATTATTGTTAAGTATCTTATCAAGACGCGCTTTCTCAACATTAAGCACTTTACCGCGCAATGGCAGGATTGCCTGGAACTCCCTGTTACGGCCCTGCTTTGCAGAGCCGCCGGCGCTATCGCCCTCGACGATATACAGCTCGCATTTGTCAGGATCACGCTCTGAACAATCGGCCAGCTTGCCCGGCAGTGAAGCGCAGTCTAAAGCACCCTTGCGCCTGGTAAGGTCACGCGCTTTTCGCGCAGCATCACGCGCACGCCGCGCAAGCAGGGATTTCTCGATGATCCGCTTAGCGACCGACGGGTGTTCCTCAAGATAAACATTTAGCTCTTCATTAACAACCGACGCCACTATCCCCTCAACCTCACTGTTGCCAAGCTTGGTCTTCGTCTGCCCCTCGAACTGCGGGCGCGGGATTCTGATGCTGATGATTGCGGTCACGCCCTCACGTACATCGTCACCCGAAAGCGTATCGCTATCATCCTTGATAAGCTTGTTGTTCTTCGCATAAGTGTTGACAGTACGGGTAAGCGCCGACTTGTAACCGCTGAGATGCGTACCACCCTCGATGGTGTTTATGTTATTGGCAAAACAGAATACGCTTTCATTGTAAGCCTCGGTATACTGCATCGCGATCTCAACCTCAATGCCATCCTTGGCCTTCTGGAAATAAATGACCTTGGGATGAATCGCCACTTTACTCTGGTTCAGATGCTCCACAAACTCGGTGATGCCACCCTTGTATCTGAAAGTCTCTTCTCTGGCAGGATCTTCCTGCGAAAGCTTTATCTCCAGGCCCTGATTAAGAAACGCCAACTCCCTCAACCTGTTGGAAAGAATATCCCATTCAAATTTTGTCGTAGAAAAAATACTCTTGTCGGGCAGAAACGTCACAGTAGTTCCGGTACCCTTCGTCTTGCCTATCACCTCGAGCTTGGTCGCCGTAATGCCAGTTTCGAAACGCAGATGATAAACCTTCTCGTCGCGCCTTACCTCAACCTCCAGCCACTCGCTGAGTGCATTGACACAGGACACGCCGACGCCATGCAGACCGCCAGAGACCTTGTACGAATCATTGTCAAACTTGCCGCCTGCATGCAGCACGGTAAGCACAACCTCAACAGCCGGCTTCTTCTCCGTCTCGTGCATGTCGACAGGAATGCCTCGCCCATTGTCGACAACACTGCAGGAGCCGTCGGAATTAAGAACAACGTGTATCTTGTTACAATGACCAGCAAGCGCCTCGTCAATACTGTTATCGACAACCTCGAAAACGCAGTGATGCAAACCTCTGACTGAGGTATCGCCAATATACATCGCAGGCCTTAAACGGACGGCCTGCAAGCCCTCCAAGACTGTTATACTGGACGAATCGTACTTTTCTGGATCTTTCATCTGTTCAAATCTTTTTCGGCTTTCCAATGCTCTATTAATAGAAAGCCCACATTACCTTTTTACAGTGTTCATAAGTATCAAACCCTACTCCTTAGTGCAAGAAATATATGGGAGAGAGTCAAGATTTCCCGAGCCTACAAGGCATTGATAGTCAATAATTTAACACGATACCTTTATTAGATTGACAATAAAAGGCAGTATCTGTAATTTGGCACCCGTTTTTTACAAATAAAGCATGTTTGGAGGATTTCATAATGTACAGTGTTTCCGACTTGAGAAAAGGCCTTAAGATTGAAATCGATGGCGTGCCCTACAATATCGCTGAGTTCAGCTTCTTAAAGCCCGGCAAGGGCCAGGCTGTGTACACCTGCAGGCTAAAGAATCTGATCACAGGCGCTTCGATGGTGCAGAACTATCGCTCAAACGAGTCTCTGGACGAATGCCACATTGAAGAGAAACAACTTCGCTATTCCTACAAAGATGGCACCAACTACATCTTCACAGATGAGGATTACGCAGAAGTCACCATACCCGAATCAGTCCTTGGCCAAGGCGTAAACTACCTGATGGACGACATAAAGGTTACCGTACTTTTCCACAATGTCAGACCCATAGAAGTAACATTCCCCAACTTCATAGAGAAGAAAGTGATTTATTCAGAACCTGGCGCCAGAGGGGATACAGCCAATAATGTCACAAAAGCTGCCACACTCGAAGGCGATTGGACAATTCAGGTTCCTCTGTTTGTCAACGAGGGTGACACCATAAAGATAGACACCCGTACTGGCGAATACGCAGACAGAGTCTCGAAGAAGTAATAAAATCTTTCTCTGAAAGATTTTATTTAACGTGCTTTCTGAAATACTCCAATGTCATCGGCAAACCCTGCTCGATGGACACTTTAGGCTCCCAGCCAAGCTTAGCCCTTGCGAGCGAAATATCCGGCCGCCTTACCTTGGGATCATCAACAGGAAGCGGTTTATGCACTATCTGAGACTTACTGCCGGTCAAAGCTATTATGCGTTTCGCAAGCTCAAGTATGGTGAATTCCGTTGGGTTTCCGATATTGATCGGGCCGGTCTCATTGCTCATCATAAGCCTGAATATGCCGTCGATCAGGTCTGAAACATAGCAAAAACTGCGAGTCTGGGAACCATCGCCAAACACGGGGATGGGCTCGTTCCGCAGAGCCTGCGACATGAATTCAGGAACCGCCCTGCCATCCTTGATCCTCATTCTAGGCCCGTAGGTATTGAATATTCTGACGATCTTGGTATCGACTCCATGATACCTGTGATAAGCCATAGTCATCGCCTCGGCAAAACGCTTTGCTTCATCGTACACACCCCTGGGCCCGATAGGGTTCACATTGCCCCAGTAGCTTTCCTGCTGCGGATGAACCAGAGGGTCACCATAGACCTCGCTAGTCGATGCGATAAAGAATCTGGCCTTCTTTGCCTTCGCCAGACCCAACGCCTTATGCGTCCCGAGAGCCCCTACTTTTAACGTCTGGATCGGAAGCTCAAGATAATCAATCGGACTGGCAGGAGAGGCAAAGTGGAATATGTAATCAACATCGCCGGGCATATAGATGTACTCAGTAACATCCTGTTTGATGAACTTATACTTCGGATTACCGGAAAGGTGCTCTATGTTGGCGATATTTCCAGTGACGAGATTGTCCAGACAAATAACGCTATGACCCTCGGCAAGAAGTCTGTCGGTAAGATGAGAACCAAGAAAACCTGCTCCCCCTGTAACAACTGATACTGGCATACTAATATTTCCTTTCCTTAAATTGGTATCCAATTTAATTACTAAATCCCCAGCAGGCTGGCAACTAATGTTTTCAACGCCTGCATGTCAGGGACCTTATGGTCAGCCGACGTCTCCCCTGGCTTATCCGACACAAGCACCGTCCTGCAGCCGGCACGCCTGCCCGCTTCGACATCCTTCTCATTGTCACCTATCATCCAGCTCAAGGAGAGATCGATTCCATGCTTCCCTGCAGCATTCAACAGCATACCGGGTTTGGGCTTCCTGCATTCGCACTCATCACGGTCGTGCGTACAACACATAACATCAAGAAAGGCCATACCATGCTCAGCAGCCAACGTCTTTATCATGTACGCATGGATCTCATTAAGCGCCTGCAAGCTCATTACGCCGCGCGCAACACCGCGCTGATTGGTCACTACTACTGCATCATATCCCTTACCGGCAAACATGCGGAACACATCCACGAATTCAGGAATTATCTTGAAGTCCTGCCAGCGTTCGACATAACCAGGGCCCGGCGGATAATTAACAATCCCGTCCCTGTCGAAAAATACACATTTTCTCATACTAAAAAAACCTTATCGCCATGGGATATTTCCATACAATGCCCTTACTGGCATTCACTGCTCCAATAATTGCAAACACTATACCAACGACACCCAAAAGTATCAACATAGGGATGCCGATAAGCACAAAACACAGTATGCCGCAAATGATGAAATAAATTATCTCGCTGATGATCCAATTAACCACATTAGCTCCGTTCTGATTGAT
>CAMCYG010000091.1 GCA_945883775.1 Victivallis vadensis | reverse complement strand
GGAATACACATCAAGGCTTATACCGCCGTAGAAATAGCACGTTTTGCACAAAACGAGAATGCTTCCGTTTCAGACGTCCTGGCGAAGCTTAAGACAGCCGGCTTACAGTCTCTAACCGGCGGAGGAGCAGAACTCTTCTCCGCACGGATGCGAAAGAAATTCTGTCCCACAAAGATCAGTCCCGAAACATGGCTGTCGATCCACCATGCCGCGCACAAACTAGGACTAAGCTCTAACGCAACCATGCTTTATGGACTGGGCGAAAGCCCAAAGGAGATCACAGACCATTTACTCTCCCTCAGGAATATGCAGGATGTCAGCAAAGGATTCTCCTGTTTTATACCGCTGGCCTACCAGCCGGCCAGAGACAACAACAAAGAGCGCGGACCGTCGCCACTGGAAAATCTTAGAATTATTGCCCTTGCCAGGCTTGTCTTAGATAATTTCCCGCACATAAAAGCGTACTGGCCGATGATAGGCACAGAGACGGCCGCCGCTGGCCTTTCCTGGGGTGCGGACGATCTGGACGGAACTCTGGGCGAAGAAAAGATCGCACATGCAGGCGCCGCAAAGAGTCCAGCATCCCTGAACCATAAGATGATGCAAAAAACCATACGGCTCGGCGGATTTACTCCAGTGGAGCGCGATGGAGCATTTCACACAAACTGAAAAACTGACGAATCACTGCCGTCCAAGATAAATCGCGTTTGGGACCTACTCATTTTCTGTATATATGTATTGCCACAGAGTATGGATTTTGCAATTGTTCTTAATATGATGTGTGCTGTTAGTAATTGGACGCCATTGGTCAATGACCATTACTTATAAGCATTTGTACTGCCGAGCAGATACTCAGGCTTCACCGGTATGATACCCTGAGTTCTTTTTGATGTTGTATTCTGGAGAGATCAATGACTGACAACAAGTTTGCATTGAAAAGCAGCAGAATTCTTCTGTTGATAACAGCCCTTTTGCTTGCGTCACCAGCGATACGGGCAGTTGAAAACAGCCAGCCAATCGAAGTAGGAGTTGCCTGGGAGGGGAAGTCTGAGATGCCCGAGCGGTTGCTTGTTGGAGTGCAGGATGTCTTGCGCCAGCAGGCGCCCCAAATCCGACTTGATATACGGAAAGATTTGCAGGACTTGCAGGCCCTCGAAGACACTATCCGCGATTTCGAGGCCAGCAAAAAGGCTATGATCATCATGCGTAGCAGCGGCGCGCAACTGCTAGGGCGCCGTGGAGCAGCAATACCAGCCTTCCTTGGCGGGATTAACAATCCGATCATGCTTGGCGCGGCGGATCGTTTGGATAAGCCCAAAACCAACATCACCGGTGTCACCTACTATTTGTCCGGGCGACAGAAGCTCGAATTATTCAGGACTATCTACCCTAAAATGAAGCAAGTATTGCTGCTTGTCGAGGAGGGACACCCCGGAGCCGCGATTGATGTCAGCGAAACACAGAGTGCCGCCGAGGCGCTGGGAATAGGATTTCGTGTCACTTACGGCCATACGCTTGACGCATTTATGGGGGCAGCGGCTTCGGCTGGCGAAGATGAGGTGCTCTTGCTGGGAATTCAATCACTGGTCATGGATAATGCGGAAGCTATCACACATGCGGCTGGCAAACGTTTGGTTTTCGGTCTTGGTGAATTGTCGGTGGAGCTGGGCGCACTGGCAGGTATCGTCGCCGATGACCATCAGCTCGGACATATTCTCGGTTTGATGCTGATCGACCATCTGGTCCATGGCAAGCCTGTTTCCCAGATGCCAATCCAGGTTGACCAGGATCCACGTATCCTGTTCAACTATGGCAAACTGGAACTTCACAAGGCCCACTTGCCCGTTGCAATTTACCATTTGGCCAAGTCACTCCAGATGCTGGAGAATATCCAGAATGGCGCACCCACCGGCATCGGCTTGGTTGAGAACCGAGTCATCATGCAGGCCAACGCATATATCCTGAACCTGACAGGTTATTCGCGGGAGGAATTGATTGGAAAGAGCACACGAATCTTATACAAAACTCAGGATGAGTTCGACCATGTTGGCAAGGAGACGTCCCGCCAGATAGCCGCTAATGGCACGGGCTCGGTTGAGACCCGCTGGCAACGCAAAGACGGTAGCATCCGCCATGTGATCTTCTCCTCAACGCCGCTCGACAGGTCCGACACCTCGAAAGGCGTCACATTCACGGCACTGGACATCACAGAAAAAATAAATGCAGAGCAGAAATTGCGCGAGAGCGAAGAAAGGTTCTCGACGCTGTTTCACAACAATGCGGCGGCCATTTTGATAATCGATCCGGAAACGGGCCGCATCCTCGACGCCAATTCCGCTGCACTCACTTTCTACAGGTGGGATCGCGAGGCTATGCTCTCGAAGAAAATCCAGGAGGTAAATGCTCTCGGCGCCGAAGATATTGCCAAGGAAATGGAGAATGCCAAGAGCAAGAAGCGGCCCTATTTTGAGTTTCGCCACCGTCGGGCTGGAGGAGACATTCGCGACGTCGCGGTCCATAGCAGCAGCGTCCAGATAGGAGATAAGACTGTCCTCTTCTCAATCGTACGTGACATCTCTGAGCAGAGACTGAATGAGAGGAGAGTCGATCAGCTTAAGATGGCATTGGCAGCCTGTGCGGTCTTCTTCGTCATGGCTTTGCTCTTCCTGCTTATTCGCCTGGCTGGGAGCCTCAAGCGTCAGCGGGCATTGACAGCCGAGCTGGACAGTTTTTTCACAGTCAATCTTGATCTTCTGTGCATCGCCGACATACAGGGTAATTTTGTCAAGACCAACGAGGCTTGGTCTACAATTCTCGGGTATCCGACAAAGGAGCTGAACAGAAGGAAATTCCTCGAATTTGTACATTCCGATGACATGCAGGCCACCCTCGATGCCATGGCCAGCCTGGGCAATGGCAATGAGGTTCTCGACTTCACCAACCGCTATCGCTGTAAAGATGGCTCATATCGATATCTGGAATGGCGCGCGCACCCCAAAGGCAATCTTATTTACGCTGCAGCACGCGACATCACTGAGCGTAAATGGGCCGAGGAAGCTGTGAAGTCGAGCGAACGCCGTTTCTCTCAACTAATACAAAACTCTTACGATACCGTGATTATTCTCGACGCCGACGGCATTCAACGCTATGTGAGTTCCTCTGCAGAACGGGTGCACGGGTTTACAGTTTCTGAACTGGTTGACATTCCCGTTATTGAAAACATGATCCATCCAGAAGATCAGGCGCAGGTCAGAGCTGCGTTTCGCACGATCATCGAGACCGGAGAAGGTGGAGCTCAGTACCGCCACCGCCGAAAGGCCGGTGGCTGGGTATACCTGGAAGCGCGCGGCGTCAACCAGCTGAACAACCCCGACATTCGCGGAGTAGTTATCAATGTGCGCGATATCACCGAACACAAGACCGCTGAAGCGGAGCAGGAGAAACTGCGAGCCCAGTTTCTCCAGTCTCAGAAGATGGAGTCGGTCGGCCGGCTGGCAGGAGGGGTAGCCCATGACTTCAACAACATGCTCGGGGCAATCATCGGACGCGCGGAGCAGGCTCTCGAACAGGTAGAGCCAACGAATCCCGTACATGAAGACCTCACCGAAATAATGAAGGCAGCCGAGCGATCCGCAGCCCTGACCCGCCAGCTGCTGGCATTTGCACGTAAACAAACCGTTGCGCCAAAGGTACTGGACCTCAACACATGCATAGAAAGCATGCTAAAGATGCTCAGGCGACTTATCGGCGAGCAGATCGACCTGGTCTGGAATCCAAGCGGGGCTCTCTGGCCTGTGCGGCTAGATACCAGTCAGGTGGATCAGGTGCTGACCAACCTCTGTATCAATGCACGAGATGCAATTGCGGGGCATGGGTCAATCACTATAAGGACTGGCAATACCATTCTTGATAAGATGTTCTGCGCACAGCATGATGGCTCCAAACCCGGCGACTTTGTGATGCTGAGCATCGGCGACAACGGCTGCGGCATGGACGCCGAAGTTCTCTCGCACCTCTTCGAACCATTCTTTACCACCAAGGAACTAGGCAGAGGAACCGGACTGGGACTTGCCACGGTCTACGGCATAGTCAAACAGAACGGCGGCTTCATCGATGTTATCAGCGAGAAGGACAGAGGAACGACCTTTACCATCTACCTGCCGCGCCATGCAGATAAAGAGGAAGAGGGTTCGGCCAGCGCAACCCAGCCAAAGCCGACGGCCAAGAACAGCGCCACTATCCTGCTGGTGGAGGACGAACTGATGCTCCTGCATATGACAACTTCAATGCTCAAGCGTCAGGGCTACACCGTATTGCCGGCAGACAGCCCCGGCAAGGCCATCAGTCTGGCCCGTGAGCATTCCGGTTCGATTGACCTGCTTGTGACCGACGTAATCATGCCAGAAATGACAGGCCTCGATCTAGCAAAAGTCGTTCTAACTATCCATCCGGATATTAAACGGCTATTCATGTCAGGCTACACAGCCGATGTTATAGCCTCCAACGGAATCCTCGAAGAGGGGATGCATTTCATCCAAAAGCCGTTCTCCAAGGTAGCACTCTTGGCAGCACTGCGAGAAACATTAGGCAAGAATAACTAATGAACGCTGGATCAATGCCTTGTATTCAGGCCGGCAAGAACTCTGCCTTGGCTGCTTTATCCCCGCGGGGCAGCATCAAGCCCAGGCCCTTCATGCCACCAAAATGCTTTTTGCTGCCTCCTTTGTAGATGATGGCCAGCGATAAATCACGAGGCTTCACCTCTACCTCACCAATACTGACCCCTACACCGGAGTAATCGACATAATAGTGCTTGCCGCATGAAGACACAAAGCCCTTAACCCGGTACAGATCATCTTTCCATTCAATTATTGTTTTTTCCAACACACGGAGATCTACTTCATCGGCAAAATCGACAGTCTCGGATGAATAATTCGGATCTTTGCACAGCGCATACTCACCGACCAAGCCTCGCATACCCTCAGAATGACGAGAAAAGATGTCGTAATTAATGGCGCCTCGCGTTGTACGAAGGACTTCTCCGGCAGGATTAACCGACCGCAGCGACAATTCGGTCTCCCGCAGAAGCGTTTCATCATATAGATCAATCTTATTGAGTATGATGCGATCAGCGGACTGAACCTGCGCTATCACGTTAGGCAACGTATGCCTGAGCTTCATATAACTGCCCGGATCGACAACCGCCAGAATCGTAGAGAGCGCATAAATCTGATCCATGCGCGTCTCAACAAGCATAGCTTCAATCACCCGCGGATCAGCCATTCCACTTGCTTCGATCACCAGCCCCTCTATATCCGGATAGATTCGGGGCATTTCTTGAAGCTTGGCAATGAACTGCGTTACCAGACATTTACAGAAGATACTGCCCCCAAAAACAGAAACAACATCCGCCGCTGAGTCAAGAATCACAGCACCATCAACATCTTTAGAACTAAACTCATTGATCAGATACACAAGCCGACGATTCCTGTAACGGGCGACTATATTCTTCAGAACAGTAGTCTTACCGGCACCCAGAAATCCGGTCACCAGGCATATCGGTATTTTCATAAGCTATTTATGTTCTTCCTTATTGCGTGTTTCTCAATGGCCGATATCAGGGTTTTCTGGTCAGGGATAATTGACTCAAAAACCGGCTCCCCATCGATGCATATTGTCGGCAGATTTTTCACGCCAAGCTTGGTCATCATGCCAAGCCCATCACGAACTTTAATCTTATGCTCATTAATGTATGTTTTAACAAACGCGGCATCCGCCGCGCGCCTAACCGCTTCCATCATGTACTGACAAGGCGCGCATGATGTTGAATCCAAAGTAATAACATCAATCGTAACGGGCTTGTACGCATGATAATCAGGAACGTCTATATCCTCATAAGTGTCAGCCGCCTTTGCCCCAATGCTGCTCTTGGCGACGTTTCTAGCATAGTCATCATGGACCATAGAAGCAATAGCCTGGAGATTACTGGCTGGCGTGTTGTATGGCAAGTCGCACCCTGGTGAGAGAACAAAACCGCACTTCCCTGCTTTCTCAAGAATATCGATTGCCTCTAATTTTGCATCATCTTCATCGCCAAGCAACAGCACGGAAGTCAGCCTGATGTTGCCGCCAAATGATTTTTTATGCGTTGCGCATAGTTCCCTCAGACTGGGAATAGGTATCTGCTCATCAACCGAAACACTATCAGCCGTTGTGCGACACATCTCCTCCAGATTGCGATTCGCGTCACCACACACGAACATACACGATTTGGCACCGGCACCCCCGATACTGTCAAATGTCTTATTCAAGCTGGGCGTTACAAAAGTGCGAAAATGTTCTGGCGAAATCTGACTTGTCATCGGATCAACCACCGCAACCACATCGACTCCGTTAGCAATATATATAGAGGCTGATTTACACGCAACATCAGCACAGAAGTTTATTACATCTTTAACGCCTTGAGGATCATCAAACATCATCAAAAATATGTCGTTACCCAAAAGATGCAAGGCCAGGGTAAAAGGTCCACATACCAAACCATACAGCGCCACCTCATCGCCGATTTTACTCTTAACCTGCCGGAGTGCTTCGATAATTATCGGGAATCTACCGGCTCTTTCATTCAATTCCGGCAAACTGGAAATACTCCCATGCTGGAGCGGATGCGTAACCACCGAAGGCGGAACGTCATCGGACCATCTCAGCTCACATCCAAGCATTTCCGCCTCCACCTGCAGATCAAAAACAATCGGAAGCCCATCTGGCCGGTATAGATCGTTGGCTTTCAGCAAACCTTCAACAATAAAAGCGCTATTCTGAAGATACTGAGAAGCCGTTTTATTAATCAGGTATCCGCCATGCACTCCCACAAAAGGGACCCATGCCGCTCTTGGTGTTTCCTGCCGTGCAAGTGTTTTCAATAATATTTCTTTACCGTTCATTTCACCCCCTCCATGTTTAGTGTTTGCATGAAGATATCGCCTCGCCATAAAAACATATAGATTGAAATCGCTATTCTATATGTTATTATTGCTGTTCTGATTAGATAAATGGTCGTTTTTCACCATATTTAGAGATTATATAGGCGTTTTATATGTCATTATTGCCTTCGAAGCACTTGAAAGACCTCGACCACCGTTATTTCAATAAGCATGGCCTTCACCTGGAGGAAGTTGACGAGCTGGGCGCCATTTGCAATTACAGAGACACTGGGGGAATCAGAAACATTCCGTCTATGACGAGAGCCAGGTCGTTGGCCATGACGGAAGCCGTCCGATGGGGAGAGGCGAGTGTATTCTTCCAGGCCCCTGGAGTCATCAGCTGGATCGTCCCCGTAATAGGAAACAACGGAAAAATATGCGGTGGAATACTTGGCGGTGAGGTCATCCCGGACGGAATTGCCCTGGACCGAGCGGCTATTGTTTATCACTTACTACAGACAGGACAAGAGCTTTCATCGATAAATATGTATATAGATCAATTATCAATTTACCCTCAGAACAAAATACAAGAGGCCGGAGAATACATACGCGAATCATTGCGACACATTGACGAGGGTTTAATTAAGGGGCTTGATAAAAACCGAGACGATGCCTTGCAACAGAGAGAGATCGCACAGTTCATACAGGAGAAGAAAACAGCGAGAAGCAGCAGCTATTCTCTGGATCAAGAACGCATCCTACTTTCACTGATTCGCATCGGAGACAAAAACGCAGCTCGTGGAGTCCTTAATGATATGCTGGCCTCAAGCTTTCTCTACGCCCCAAAACTTACAGTCATGAAAGCCAGGCTGATTGAAACGATGGGCCATCTCGTGAGATCGGCCATAGAAGACAGCCCCGTTCTCGACAGACTCCTTACACGACAACAGCAATGGAGCAATGCGATCATAGAAGCCGATGATTTCAACATGCTTTGCACGGTTATTCGAGGCGCTCTTGATGACTTTATTGAGCAAATATTCTTACAGGGATTCAACAGAACAAACACACAAGCCGGCAAGGCCCTTGAATATATTCACATGCACTACATGAAGAATTTTTCACTGCAGGACATTGCCAACCACATGAATATAAGCAAATATCGCATAGCTCACCTGATCAAGGATGTGACAGGACAATCCATATTTCAACACGTCAAGAAGATGCGGATAAAGAAAGCTCAGGAACTTCTGATCAACACCAATGAATCATACGCCGACATAACCTATGCATTGAGCTTTACAGACCAGAGCGCTTTTATTAAACAGTTTAGAGAGGCCACAGGAACAACACCTGCTAAATATCGCAGAAATAACAGGAATTAGCAGAAGATAGTTTTGTACAGAGCCTCTGAAATATAATGAATAAATACATCTCCATGATTCCCTATGCCAATCTCGGACCGGTGCGCAGCCTCGGATGTCCAAAAGGATTTTCCTTCATCTATCTCACCCCTCGGCAATCCGCCGAAGCCTTTACGGCCGGCCGGGCTATTGCCGCACCATTACCAGTCGGCGCCCTGCTTGACCTCAGCAACCAAGTTGAATTTATCGGCAATTACGGCATAGCCGCCAGCAAAGAGGTAGGCTCTGTTCTTCTTTATTCCCGCAAAAAGATTGAACACCTGAATAAACATGACCGCATCTATCTCACAGGGCAATCGACTACGTCCTGCCTCATGCTTTACCTTCTGTTGGCCAAACACAATGGCACGGCAAATCTGCCCAGCCCGATCAACCATCCTGATAACGCCGACGCAGTCCTGCTCATAGGCGATGACGCCCTGCTCCATGCAGAGAAAAACAACTATCCATACTGCTACGATCTCGCAAACCTCTGGCATAAACTATTCAACAAGCCGATGGTATTTGCACGCTGGGTCGTCCGCAAGGATGCACCGTCAGAAGCAAAAGCCACCCTGCTCACCTGGCTTTCCAGGCTGGATAAACAGGATGCGGCACTCATCGTCAAATCTGCAAAGCTGGAAGCACTCCGCCTGGGAATCACAACGAATGAAATGCTTGCCTACCTTAAGGGCATGCGGAGGGTGCTAGACAAAGAAGATCTAAACGGACAGGATTTCTTTCTTTCAAAAGCCCGAGCTGTTTTCAGCCAGTACATTAAATGGAACAAAGGCAAGAACAGCAAGGGCGCTTCCAGTGACAGACCTCGCACTCACAGCATGGACCGCATAGACAGGCGAAGCGCCCTCAAATTACTGCAAAAAATGCCGCTGGGCGAAATGATGAGCATGGCCCATGCAGAGCGCATGCGTAAGCATCCGGGTGGACTGGTATCCTTCGTCATGGATACCAATCCAAACTACACCAACATCTGCACGGCAAAGTGCACCTTCTGCGCCTTCCACCGGGATAAGGGAAGCAAGGAGGCATATACCCTCTCACCAGAAAAACTCGCTGCAACAGTGCGGGCAGCCGAAAGAAAGGGAGCAACTACTGTGCTACTACAAGGCGGATTAAACAAGAATATCACCTTGAAGCAGCTTGTTTCATATATCAGAGCAATCAGGACAGAATGCCCAAAAATACACATTCACCCTTTCAGTCCGCCTGAAATCGACGCAGTTACCCGCCGCGAAAACCGAACGGCTGATTTCATCTTAAAGACGTTCTGGGACGAGGGAGTGCACACCATGCCGGGCGGTGGGGCAGAAATACTTTCCGACAGAGTTCGCCGCGTTGTCAGTCCTGATAAATGCTCTGCAGCACGCTGGCTTGAAATAATGGAAATCGCTCACCGGATAGGATTCCGGACAACTGCAACTATGATGTACGGACATCTGGAGAAAAATGAGGACATTATCGAGCATTTGACAAAGCTCAGGGAACTTCAAGACAGGACAGGCGGATTTACGTCTTTCATCGCCTGGTCATTCAAGCCAGGAAATTCTGAACTGGGAAAGAGGGTTGCAGAGGCGGCGCATCCAGCCTTGTATGTTAGGCTTACCGCACTCGCTAGACTTTTTCTGGACAACTTTGAGCATGTTCAGTCATCCTGGTTCTCTGAAAGCGAGAACGCAGGATGCCTGGGACTGATGGGCGGGGCTGACGATTTCGGCGGCATTCTTGTCGAAGAGAATGTCCTCAAAACTGCAGGCCACGTCAGACATACGACGGTTGACAGCGTCAAGTCCTTGATCAGGAGCAGTGGATTCATACCCGCAAAGCGAGACTCCGATTACAGGCTATTGGAGGTTTACGACAAGTGAGCAACAAACAGACTGACACGGTTTCTGAGCACAATAGCGCACTAATCTCGCAGGAAGAAAACCGGACAATGTTCGATGACATTTCCGAGCGATACGACCTATTAAACAGAATAATGTCAGCGGGACTGGACCGGAAATGGCGGCGAAGAGCAGTTGACCACCTTCACATTGCAGGCGGATGCGAATACATCGACGCTGGATGCGGAACCGGCAATCTGTGTATTGAGATCCTGCAACGCCTAGCCCCAGGCCAAGTGACGGTTACA
>CAMCYG010000090.1 GCA_945883775.1 Victivallis vadensis | reverse complement strand
TTTTTTCGATAATGCTGAAAAAGCACAGGGCCGAACATTTAAGTGCTCGGCCCTGTTTTATTATTCTGAATCCTGTCTGCTGACTTGTCTTCTCTTAAGCCTTCTTCACTTTAACGGCTTTAAAGACGCCCACCTTCGGGAGTTCGCCGACTATTGGTCTGACGTAGTCGATAAAAGCCTGCGTAACATTGTTCCAGTCCTCATTGATGAACTCGTCAGGCATATGCTTGGTTTCCTTTGCGACATTTTTTAGCGGGACCGGCTCGAAATAAACCTGATATTTCTTTCCGGGTTTCCTGCGAATGGCGATAGAGCCGCTTGTGATCTTCATTGCTGCCTTTACCGCTTCCTTGCCCACGAGTCTGGCTTCCTTTGCGTCCTCCTTGGAGAGGATGGCTGGGAAAGACCTCTGGAGATATCCGAACGTATCGGCCCGTACTCTCGATATATCAGACTTCTTCTTGATCTCGCCTGCTAGCAGATCCCCTAATGCGCCGGTGCCTGAGAGCTGGACGTTTCCGTGGGAATCGGTCTCGTTGTTGAACTTGCTGATAATAGGAACTCCGGTCTCATCAGCGATGCCTTCAGATACGGCGACTACGCAACGGCCTAGCCTGTCAACGGTCTTCTTTACTGCGCCTACGAACTTGTTGATGTTGAATGGTTTCTCAGGGAGGTATATCAAGTGCGGCCCGGCGTCGGGATACTGTCTGGCAAGTGCCGAAGCGGCAGTCAGGAATCCGGCATTGCGGCCCATGATCACGTCAATCTTGACGCCAGGTAGCGCGCGGTTGTCAAGGTCGTCACCCATTACGGCCATGGCGACGAATTTGGCTGCACTGCCAAAGCCAGGCGTGTGGTCGTTCTCGCGCAGATCGTTGTCGATTGTCTTTGGGATATGAAAGCAGCGCAGATCGAAACTGGATTTCTTTGCTTCTTCGCTGATGATGTGGACGGTTTCTGCCGAGTCGTTGCCGCCAATGTAGAAGAAAAAGCGGACGTTGTATTTCTTTAGTACCGCAAATATTTTAGTGCAATCCTCCGCACTGGGCTTTTTGCGGACACTGCCAAGGCCGGAAGATGGTGTGTTGGCTACAGCTTCAAGTGTGGCTGTGGACTCTTTCCTTAAGTCGATCATGTTTTCGGAGAGAATCCCCTTGATTCCATGCAGGGATCCATAGATGTTCTTGATGTTCTTGTGCTTCTTCGCTTCGGTTATCGCTCCAACAAGACTCTGGTTGATAACCATCGATGGGCCGCCACTCTGGGCGATAAGCATATTGCCTGTTACTGCTGACGTCTTCATATAATCCTCCGTGTCATTGATGAACAATGTGTTATTTATGCCAAAAATCAGAAAAAAGAAATCTGCCATTATTCATGCTGGCGTGGCAAGTCAATTATGCTAGATTATGACTCCGCTATGATTAGAAATGGTAAAAACAGAAGCTTGAACATGGGCAGATGGGAGATTGAGAGGGAGCGCTTCCGGATTGCGGAAGAATTGCCGCCTGCTCAGGATTCCGGCCCAGAGACCATCGGAGCTATACTGCCTGGTATAATGAGCAGGATTAAGCCTAAAAGTTCCGGCGTGATCTTTCTTATAGAAAGCAAGTGGGCTGATGTGGCGGGTAAGGCGGCGGCGCATTCAAAACCGGCAAAGCTCGAGAAAGGAGTGCTGACTGTGTACGTCGATAGCTCATCCTGGCTTAGCGAGCTGTCGCGTTTCGGTAAGAAGGGGATCAAGTCGGGATTGGACAGGTATGTTGGGAAGGACATCGTCTCGGATCTTCATTTTGTGCTCGATCCTGACTGATCATTTTTTGGGTTTCTTCTTGCTTGCTCCCTTGTCCGGTTTCTTTTGCTCTTTGACTTTTGCTGCTGCTGGTTCTGGTTTTGGTTCTTCTTTTACTGCTTCAGGAGTCGGAGTTGGCACTGCTTCTGGAGTTGGCACTGCTTCTGGGGTGGGCGCTGCTTCCGGAGCCGGTGCTGGTACGGCGACGCTAGCGTCATCAGGGAGAAGCTGATTTGCGAGATCTCTGTATTCGCTTCCTCCGCTTGAGATCGCCTTATCGACGAATTCCTTCTCGAGTTTGTGTCCGCCGAGTACGTGACAGAATATCGCTGCGGCAAAATTCAGGTCCTTCATCTGCCTGATGGTCAGTTTTGTGTTATCAGACGTGCAGAATTTGATGATCTTTAGCATATTATTAACGGGTATCTCTTCCCATCTGATTGATCTGTTCCTGAGCTTGATGCCGTTCTTGTCTGCTCCGAGTATGTCTTCCGTTCGTCTAGTCTGCGGATCAGTCCATCCCCAGTTGAATGGATTAGTGCCCATATATGTGATGATGTGATTCTGCAGTCCGACCAGTCTGCTTAATCTATTGGTTGCATTGGCAAGTTCCGTCTTGGCCCTGTCAGTCTCCAGCTTTTTCATCTGCTGTTCCAGCGGAATTAAAGCAGTCGCGTACTGGTATGTCTTGACGAGCGGTGTGGATGAAGAAATCAGGATTTCGGTTATGGCCAGCTCATTCTTTTCTTTTGTTTTCATTTCCTCTTCTTTGAGCGCATTTGCCTGTTCTTCCGCTATTCTCTTTGCTTCTGCTGCTTTGGCGGTGAGCTCTTCTGTCTCTTTCTTTATAACTTCCTCCTCGAGCTCCTTGGCTTTCTTTATCGGTTTGTCCATGTTGCTGACGACTTCGCGAATGTTGGCCTCCAGGGTCCGGAGGGGCTGGATTTTATCTACTAACTTTGTGTTCAGCTCCGCGGCAAAAATCGAATTGGAAGCATTGTGTACTTGTTTCCATAGGTCATATGCTTCTCTTTGCTTTTCTATCGCCGTGAATGTTCTGTCGCGTATATCGGTGACTTTCTTCTGGAAGGCGTCGGTGAGTTTCTTTATCTCCGGATCTTCTTTCGGTGGTTCCTGCGGTGCAGGAACTTCGATTGCCGGAGGCGCTGCGGGTGGAGATGCCTCTGCAACAGCAGGAGCGTTTGTCTGTGCAGCAGTACCCTTATTGCGAGCGGCCTCCATTTCGGCAAGAGACATCTCTCCGGGCGGGCCATCGTTGCTGGCGACCAGTGCGGCTGGTGCCGGGACGGGTGTGGCGGGATTAGTGGGCATAACTATTATTGCATTGGTCACTGGTGCTGTATTGGTTGCTGGCGTTGTATTGGTAGCAATTGCCGGTGCGGGTGGTTTGGATATTACGATGACAGGCGGTGTATAGGTTTCTTTTGAAATCAGGAAATATGCGTTCGTCATTATCGCAAGATTCTTTTCTGACTGAACTGCAAGAATTGATATATTTGACACAGCCAGTGCTATCTGTGAGTAATTCTTGTCTGCCTGTTTCTTTGCTGTGTTCATTGCTAACTTCTCTGTGCGAATTGCCCGATCAGTGCTTTTTTGGGAGCTGATTTTCCACGCTATGCCGGCTCCGATGCCCACCAGCAGAATTATTGTTAAGATCCAGAGCACTAAGGCTAGCGTTTTCTTCTTCTGTTCTGGTGTCTTGCTCTTTCCTCCGCCGGAATCCAACAGCTTGTTGCGGTATTGGGACATAGCGTCATCTGGATTAGCGGCCCTGAGTGTGGTGATTGGCTTTCTTATGGTAATTCTTGGTCTTGCACTCGTTTCCGTGTCCTTGAGGGGAATGTCAGTCACATCGCCGGTGGCCAGCATTGTTGACTTCTTGGACATCAAGATTTTGCCAGTGGAATCCTTGCCGCCAAGATAGTTTGTTGTCTTAAATCCGCCGATTTTTGAAAGTGTTTTGTCCAGGTCGCTGATGAGCGAGTTGTACGTGGGATGTCTTTTCATGGGAGATTGCTGGAGCATTCTCATGACGACATCTTCCACCTCGCGTTTGATGTCTGGCCTGTACGTCTTGATGGGGTCCGGGTCTTTTTGCAGTCGTGCTTTTACCACTTCGATGGGCGTAGTCCCGTCGAAAGGAGGTCGGCCGGCAAGTGCATGATAGAGCGTTGCGCCAAGACTGTACATGTCGGTTCTGCAGTCGGTTTTCTGCTTCTTGATCTTTTCCGGAGCGATATAATAAGGCGTTCCCCATATGCCTTCGCTCTGTTGGTTGGCAATTGACGCTATTCCGAAGTCGACAAGTTTGGGCTGAAGTTTGTCGTCGTAAAGTATGTTCTCCGGCTTGATGTCGCCGTGGACCAGGCCGATATCGTTTGCTGCGTTCAGTCCGTCGGCGATGCATTTTGCTGTGTAGATCACTAAGGCCTGGTCGACTTTGGCTTTGCCTTCCATTATCTTGTCGAGCCTTTGCCCCGAGACAAGCTCCATCACGATGTATGTCTGACCCTTTTCTTCGCCTACCTGATATATCTGGCAGATGTTGGGATGATTGAGTTTTGCAGCTGCCTGTGCCTCGCGTTTGAAGCCTTCAACGGCCTTTGGGTCATCGCTGAATGATTTCAGCATCACCTTTATGGCGACAAGCCTGCCAAGGGAATCATCTTTGGCGAGATAGACGCCGCCCATGCCGCCGGTTCCGAGTAGCTTGATGAGTACGAAATTACCAAATTTAGCCGGGACGATATTGATTGTTCCGCAAGCCGGGCATTCGATTTCGGAGAATTGATGTTCGCCTTCCAGCTCAATGACTTCTTTACATGACGTGTTTGTGCATGTCATGGAGGGCAGGCTGTCGGCTTCTATATAGGCATCAGCGGCTTTACTGGTCATCAAAACACCTTTATATCTGGTTCTGGCATAGCAACCAAAGCAACTATTAAAATTTGCTTCGCATTTTATTAATAATAGGCTTAAATGCAACACCTAAAGATTGGCGGACATAAAGAATGGATTCTGTACTTTGTAAACTGGGCCCACTGACCATCAACTGGTTTGGTGTGTTGATGGCTATGGGTTTTGTATCCGGGTTGACGAATTGGGTCATCCTGGGCAAAAAACGGGGTCGTGATGTCAATTACTGTTCCGATCTGATGGTGTGGATAATCATAGCCGGGGTGATTGGGGCCAGAACGGCCTATGTCGTCGCCAACTGGGACCTTTTCCGTGATGCACCCCTGACTGTTTTCAGGGTAGACCAGGGCGGTCTTATTTTCTTCGGCGGCTTTGCAGCTGCAGGTATTGCAGTTCTTATATTTTCCCGACTGCGCCACGAGAACCTGCTCGGTCTGTTTGATTTCGTCATAACGTCCGTTCCGCTGGCTCATGCATTTGGTCGTATCGGCTGTTTTATGAACGGTTGCTGTCATGGCAAGCTATACGATGGACCGATGTCGGTTACCTATCCTGCAAAAAGCCTGCCGTGGCTGTATCAAACACACGAAGGCCTCATTACGCGGTTTGCAGAGTGCAGTCTGCCGGTTCATCCAGTACAGCTGTATGAGGCGGCCTATAATTTGGCGATATTTGCAGTAATCTCGGTTATATATAGAAAAATGTCAGGCCGTTTGGGTTTCACTGCAGGTGTCTATCTGCTTCTTTATCCGGCCGGTAGGTTTGCCTTTGAGTACCTGCGTGGTGATGAGCGGATGACGACTGGCCCGGTTGATTATGCCCAGCTGGTGTCCATGGCCTTCGCGATACTCGGAATGTTTTTTATCATGCAGTCAAAAGGAATGAAGAATGAAATTATCAACCAGTCCAGGTGATGCCGGCCAGCGGCTTGATATATGGCTTGTCCATAATCTGCCGGAGATGACCAGGTCACGACTTCAGTCGCTTATAAAAGAAGGTGCGATCCTGTTTAATGGCAGATCAGCCAAGCCCAATACAAAGATAATTGGGGGCGACGAGATCGATGTGTCTGTTCCTGAGCCGCGATGCGTGGAGGTCAAGCCTCAGCGGATTGCGCTAAAGGTGGTCTTCGAGGACAAGCATATAATTGTAATAAACAAAAAGCCCGGGATTGTGGTTCACCCCTCTGCCGGGCACGAGGACGGAACACTGGTCAATGCTCTGCTCTATCATTGCAAAGACTTGAAAGGTATTGGCGGTGAGCTCAGGCCTGGAATCGTGCACAGACTAGATAAGGATACCAGCGGTCTGCTGGTTGCGGCAAAGAGCGAGCAGGCCATGAACGGCTTGGTCGAGCAGTTTAAGGCAGGGACGATTTATAAGGAATATGTGGCTGTGGTCAAAGGAGTCCCTTTCCCTCCCGCAGGAAGGATTGAAACGAAGATTGGCAGGAGTCGGCACGATCGAAAGAAGATGGCTGCTTTCCGGGATGAAGAGGAGGCGGAGGGAAGAGTAGCTGTCACAAATTATGATATAATCGAGGGTTTCAAGATCGCCAGCCTGATGAAGGTTGTTATCGAGACGGGCCGTACCCACCAGATCCGTGTGCATATGTCGCACATAGGGCATCCTGTGCTGGGTGATCAGCAGTATGGCCGGCATCTGGCGGATGTGCCCGTTAAGCCGGCAAGACAGATGCTGCATGCCAGAAAATTATGCTTTAAGCATCCGGTGTCAGGCAAGGACTTGGTGTTCGAGACAGAGTTGCCTGCCGATATGAAGAAGGTTCTCAAGGAGTTAAGAAGCAATTAGGAGTCATGTGATGAAACTGATCAAGATGTTGGCGGTTGGTGTGATTGTTGTTGGCTGTTTGTTGGCGGTTTCGGTCACTGATTTATTTGCTGCCGCTGAATTCCTGTCGCTTGACGGCAAAGTGCTTGAGTTGGGCAATAAGGCTGAAGCAAATGGGCATATTAAGCGCGTTGAGTCGCCGGTTCTGCAGTTCATCCGCACAAGTGTAACTAACCGGATGGGAACAGTTCTGCTGTTTCCCGGTGGTGGTTATCGCGTGCTTGCTAACATACATGAAGGTGTGGACACAGCAAAGTTTCTGAATGGCTACGGCTTTGATGTTGCCATTCTTGAATACACAATCGCTGCCGGTGCCAAGACTCGGGATATGGCATTGAGCGATGCACTGGCCGCATTCAGGCTGATAAAGAAGGAATCGGCCAAATACGAACTGAATGGTGCGCGCATAGGCATAATGGGTTATTCAGCCGGCGCTCACCTTGCGGCCCGGACGACCGCCGCTCTCGAGGCCAATGAACAGCCCGATGATCTGATGCTGATTTATCCCGCATATTTGAATGAGACTGCGCCAGGTACTGCAATAATGGCGGTTAAGCCGCCTGTTAAACCGACCGCCAGACTTTTTGCGTTAATAGCCGTGAATGATAAGGCTGATTGGGTCTCAAGCTGTCGTGAATATTCTGCCGTCTGGAAAGAAGCCGGTGGGTTTGCTCAGCTGGAAATCCTGCCTGATGGCGGGCATGGATTTGGTATTAAGAGCAATCTTTCCGGTTCTGCAAAGCTGTGGCCAGATATGCTTGCGAATTTCCTCACTGCTGCACCAGCAGACAAGAAATAGTAAAATCGCCTGACTGTAGTTCCTTTCGAAAATGTAAGCAAAAGCCCTACATACAGACTCTCTGCCTTTTTGTAATCTGCGCTCTGTAATTTGTAATTTGTGATTTGTGATCTGTAATTTGTGATTTGTGATCTGTAATCTGTAAAGGAGGCTTATGCAGTACAAACGTTTTGAGGATATCCCCGTATGGCGGGACGGTATTGAGTTAACTGTCAATGTGTTTAAGATCACCGCCCATGCAGTATTCCGGAATAAGGGTGACATCGCAAACCAGCTGCAGCGGGCCGCGCTGTCCGTTCCGAATAACATAGCCGAAGGCTTTGAACGCGGCTCGACACAGGAATTGATCAATTATCTGTATTACTCGCGCGGCTCCTCCGGTGAGGTTCGCTCAATCAGTCATGTCGTTTTAAGAATGGAAGAATTTGCAAATCACAGATCACAGATTACAGAAATCATGGAGCTTGCGGAATCCATATCCAGACAGCTGGCCGGCTGGCTAAAGAGCCTCAAGGACTCGGATATGCCTGGGCAAAGGCGGTTTACGGAGAAGGACAGGCAGAGTCAGGAACAAAGAAAAAGTGCTGCAACGTTTATGGAGAATGTCAAACGTGAGGCTCAGAAGAATCTCGACCAGATAATTAAAAGCCGGCAGGTCTCTGCTTCTTGATCTGCAATCTGTAATCTGTGATTTGTAATCTATTCTCTGTGATTTGTTCTCTGTGATCTGTTCTCTGTGATCTGTGATTTGCAATCTGTGATTTGTGATCTATGATTTGTGATCTATGATTTGTGATCTGTGATTTGTAACGTGTGATACTCTACTCTGTCCTTCAGTCTGCGTCTTCCCCTGTAAACCATTCAGCAATGATGTAGCATTCGAGCCCGAACGGCAGATAGCCGGCAAAGCCGAGCAGCGGCATTTCGAATATCTTAAAGCTCCCTACAAACGGAACTGTATATATCCATTTGGCGGCGCTATACTGGTTCCACATCTCCCAGAAGAGTCCGCAGATAAGTGCCGCCATTGCCAGTCTGTAGATCCTACTCCAATCGCCTCGCGCAATATCCAGCATCAGCGTTCTCTCGCCTTTCATTATCTTTACAGCCGACAGCGCGAGAAGCGGCGACAGCCACAGAAATGGGAACAGGATGTCAGGATAAATTCCGAGTAGGCAAAGCGACGCGCAGGAAATGACAAGTACGCAGGCGGCAAACCGTTTGTCGGCTAATGGTCTAACAGGCTGAAGATCTGTCAGTCCTGCTGATGTCGCTTTGTACGTGGCAAGCAGTTCGTACGTGCCTAGCACTGCCGGCAGGACCGTCGAGAAAGGGAGTGTGGCGAAAACGAAATATTCCAGCGGCGTTATCCCTGATATGCCAATATAATACCAGTTCTGCACGAACCGGTTCAGTATCTCGAAATACCACCAGAATCCCGCGCTGATGATGAAAAGCATGAGAAAATATCGCGGCCTGGAAGTCATCATGCATGAGCCCTTGCGAAACGCTGTGAGCGCATTGACTGTTGTGATATATCCGATCCAGTGCGGGGTGAATGTGAACATCTGGACCGGCTTTAAGAAGTCCAGCCTCGTCCAGGCAATCAGCCAGCCTGCAAGTAGAAGCGCTATACCGAAGAATCCCCATATTGGGAATTTACCCGCAGGTTTGTCTTCGCTGATGCCGATTCTGTTCTTTAGCACTCTGGCATCCAGTGGGACGGCGCATATGAGGATGAAGACCGCAATGCCGATAAATACTGGCAATGAGAACCCGGCATGCTCGACGTAACGTGTAAGAGGCGGGAATTCCAGGTATTCTTTTATGTCCATCCCGGTAATGTAAACGCCGAAGAATGGCAGGGCGATCAGAAGGAGAATAGGTTCTATCTTTGCCATAAGCTTCATGGGATTATAATATTATGTGCTGGTGTCGGAATCAAGGAAGGGATGACAAAGGAGGAAGAAATTTCAACCGCCGATGAACGCCGATAGGAGAAGCGCAAGAAAGTCTGCAGTTGTTTCTGCTTGGAGTGATCCAACGCACATATTCAGGCAAGCCATCGTTCCGCCTTTGGCGGATAAAACTTCCATAATCATTTCTTATCGGCGTTAATCTGCGTTCATCGGCGGTTAATATTCTTGTGTTTTCTGTTTTGAAGGTCGTATTGTTGCGTCAAGGGGTTAATATTATGAAAAAAATAATAAGCTTTCTCGATAAAGAATTTGGGAACGGCATTTTCAAAGACACATCCAATAACGGGCTTCAGGTTGCCAATTCAGGGCGGCTAGGCAGGATCTGTTGCGGTGTCGATGCCTCACTGGAATTCATGCAGGCTGCCCAGAAGCAGGGTGCAGGTCTCCTGATAGTCCACCATGGTATAAGCTGGTGCGATTCGCTCAAGAGAATAACGGGCCTGAACTACAAGCGCGTTAAGTATCTGATGGACAATGATATGGCGCTATACGCCTGCCATCTGCCGCTTGATGCCCATGCGCAATACGGCAACAATGCTCAGATATGCAAAACACTCGGATTGCGCGGATTGAAAAAGTTCGGACTTTATGGCGGCGGCTATATAGGATTTGGCGGCAGTCTGCCGCGAGAGATGACCATGCAGGATTTTAAGAAGCTGGTTGCGGCAAAGATTTCCGGCAGGATGACGACTATGGAGTTTGGCAGGAAGAAGGTTAAGACTGTGGCTGTAGTTTCCGGCGGCGCATCGGAGGAGCTGGAGCAGGCGGCAGAGCAGGGATATGACGTGTTCCTTTCCGGCGAATATAAACTGCTCGCGTATAACAATGCACGTGACATTGGCATGAACGCAGTGTTTGCGGGGCACTATGCGACCGAGACATTTGGAGTAAAGGCTGTTGCTGCCCTGTTGAGGTCGAAGTTCAAGGCGGATGCGCGGTTCATCGACCTGGAGGTGGCATATTAAAGGTTGGGTTATCCTGTTTGTCGCAGTGTTGGCTATAATAATCGTCCCGTTCATCGTGTTCGGTGACAGGATTGATGCCTTCGTTGAGGAGTATTCTCGCTCCGGCATGTCATTCTATGCGGCAGTACTGCTTGTCGGCGGGCTTTTGTC